>JASGME010000006.1 GCA_030156615.1 Candidatus Woesearchaeota archaeon
GTTAAATTTATAAGGAGAGGTTAATATATGCTTAAAAATGCCTAGTCAAGAGGTTGTTTCGGCTTATAATGCAGTCAAGAAGTTGAAGTCAATGGGTTATTCAAACTATCAGATAATTGATGCTATGCAGGCTGAGGGTTTTAGTGCCAATGACATATATGAGGCAATAAATCTTGTTGAGAATGAGGGTTCTTCTGATGTTACAACAGAATCTGTTCCTGCTGCGTCATCTGATGAGGAGAGGATTCAGGAGATTGCTGAGGAGATAATTGCTGAGAGATGGGAAGAGATTATTGCTAATATCAAAAAGGTTATTGACTGGAAGAACAGGAGCGAGGAGAGACTCAATAAGATGGAGGCTGATATTGAGGCATTGAAGGAGCAGATGTCTAATCTTAACGAGTCTGTTCTGAGAAAGATAAAGGAATACGATAATCATCTTGTAGAATTCTCTTCTAACTTCAGGGCTATGGAGAATGTTTTCAAGGATGTTCTTCCTGAATTTACGCAGTCTGTTCAACTGCTTTCAAGCTATGTTGAGGAGCTGAAGCCGGAAAAGGGCAGGAAGAAGCCTAAGAAAGAGAAGGAAGATGATAATTTTGTAGAGTTTTAGACTGCTTTTGCCACTATTATATTGTCTTTTGTTCTTATGACTTTTGCTTTTATGCTTCCATTTTTTGAATTTATGACGCTTATTAGCCTGTCGTTAAGCGTGCATATTATTTCATTCTTAAAGAATCCTTCTGAGATTTTCCTTGGTTTTATTATCTGGCCTTTCTTGAAGGGGTTTGAAAGCTCTACATCTTTTTCTATGTTTAGGAGTGGTTCAAATGTCTCTGGATTTGTTTTTTTCAAGCCTTTCAGCCATTCATAGAAATCGTGGAAGCTTTTTTCTTTGTATGATTTCTCGCCAAACTTATAGCGGAGATAGTTTTGTGGGGAAAGCTTAATGCCTTTTTTTGATGCTATTGCTGCTAATTCTTCAATGTCTTTATCATTTTCTCCGAAGATGACTACTGGTGTTATTGCTACTTGAATGCCTTTTGATTTTGCATATTCTGCCATCCTTATTGTTCTTTCAGGGAATGGATTTGTTCTTAGGGCAAGGGCTTTTTCCCTTGTTGTTGTATGCAATGAGATGAAAAGGGTGTTCAGGCCTGCTTTTTTTAATTCTTCTATGTTTGATTCGTTCAGCAATGTTCCGTTTGTTACCATTGCTATATTTTGTATTTCTTTTATTTTTTTAAGCATGGATATTAGCTCTGTTAGTGGGGAATAGAGCATTGGTTCTCCCTGACTATTTATGAATATGCTTAATGGCTTGGTTTTTATTGCTATCAGCTTTGACAACTCTTTTATCATCAGCTCGGGCTCAACTACGAATTCTCTTTGTCTTTTCCATGGCGAGACTGAGCAGAATCTGCATCTTAAGTTGCATCCTGTTATTGGTCTTATCTCAATTACATTCGTGCCTCTCTCTATTATGCCTATCTCCACAAGGCCTATTAAAGGCATATTGCCGTATAGAAGTGTTGCTGGCTTTCCTTCCAGAGTTTTTAACTGGTTTATGCCTGCAATCGCTTTAATATCTGCTGGATAGAAGAATCTTTCAAAGAGAAGAACTTTATTATCTTTAGTTGGCATCATGATTTTGCTGTTTCGGGCTGCTTCTTTATGTACGGAGAAAGGTCAAAACTGCTACCTGTTTCTATATTTGTCTTTGCCTTATCTTGTATTCTGAATTCTCTTATCTCTACAACCTTTAATGGGGTAATGCGATTGATGATGCTGAACAGCTCCTTATCTATTGCCTTTGTTATAACTGAATTAACGAACTCTTCATATGTCTGATTTGCAATGTGTTTTGCAAGGACTGCTCTTGTTGCTTTCCTTGCTAATGAATCCTTTGATTCTGACATCCTGTTCATTGTGATTAATAAAGGCTTTATTCTTATTACTATATTATCTTTTGTCTTGACTAGGAATGAATCCTCTATCTTGTCTTTTCCGGGTCTGACGAGTCTTTTGACTGATGCCGGCATCATTGAATATGCAATAAGGTTTGTTGATGCTCCATCCTTGTCTTTCAGTGCTGTGCATTTTAACTTTATATTGTACTGCATTCTTCTTGAAGATGGAAGGACTGCATTTAGATTTATTGTAAGGGTTTTGTTTAAGAGGTCTTCCTGCTTCTCGGCTAATATCTCGCCTATAAGGGCTTCGCCTAGATAGGGCGGGGAATGAACCTTAAACCATGACTTCTTAGTTGACTTGCTTATTGTTTTCTTCTTTGCCTTCGCCATTTTTTATTGTGAAGAATTATCCTCTTTATAAATGTTTTCTTCTCTTTGGTGTGTGCGGAATAAGTAATCATCTTAATATTCTTTTCTGGACAAACCCTCTAATTCATCAGAAATCTCTAAATTATAAACCATTTTATAATCCATACCTGTCCGCGAAGTTTTTCACTCGGATAAATTTTCCTTTTCTTATTCTATCTAATTTTTCTAAGTATTCTTGTTTAGCCTTAGGTTCTTCTTCAACCATAGATCTCATAAATATTTCTACTTGTTTACTCATACTTATCCCATGTTCTTTCCAATAAGATTATTTAAATTTTTTGTTTTTCTTGACGCATTAGAAATTGCATTCAAAGATGAAACCGGCGATTAAATGAAAGGCAGATTAAGGCTAAGATAAAAGTTAATCTTCATTTGACTTCTGTTCTTCTCTTAAAAGCGGGAATGGTATTATATCCCGGATTGAGTCTTTTTCTGTTAAAAACATTATTAGTCTGTCTATGCCTATGCCGAGGCCTCCTGTCGGGGGCATTCCGTGTTCTAATGCAATCAGGAAGTCTGCGTCTGAGGGAGGGGCTTCTTCGTCTCCTTTCTTCCTGTCTCGCTCCTGTGCTTCAAATCTTTCTCTCTGATCCGCTGGGTCGTTAAGCTCTGAATAGGCATTGGCAAATTCTTCGCCTGAGATGAATAGCTCAAATCTTTCTGTCAATGCAGGATTTTCACGATGCAGTTTTGTTAATGGGGATACCTCTTTTGGATAGTCTAGAACGAATGTTGGCTGGATTATCTTTTCCTGTGCTATTTCTTCAAATATTGTGTTTATGAGAAGGCCTCTTGTAATCTCGCCTTTTAGTTCTATATTCAATGGCTCAATTATCTTTTTTAACTCTTCTGTGCTTAGTTCTTGAACATCATAGCCAGTGTATTCTTTTATTGCTTGATTCATGCTTAGTTTTCTGAATGGCTTTGTTAAATCTATATTGTTGCCCTTGAACATGAATCTTTCTTTATGAAATATCTCTTTTGCAAGGAACTTTATCATGTTTTCTGTAAGTCTCATCATATCATTGTAGTCTGCATATGCCTGATATAGTTCAAGCATTGTGAATTCAGGGTTGTGCATTGAGTCCATTCCTTCATTTCTGAAGTTTTTTCCTATTTCAAAGACTTTTTCGTAGCCTCCTATGATTAGTCTTTTTAGGTATAGTTCCAATGATATTCTTAGATATAGGTCTTGATTAAGCGTGTTATGATGTGTTATGAAGGGACGGGCGTTTGCTCCTCCATAGACTGGCTGCAGTATAGGTGTTTCAAGCTCAATGAAATCTTTTTTGTAGAGATAATTTCTTATGCCTTTTATGATTTCATGTCTCTTTTTGAATGTCTCTCTTGTCTCTAGATTCATTATCAAATCTAGATAACGGAATCTCTGCTTTAATTCAGGGTCTGCAATCCCATGATACTTCTCAGGGAGCCCTCTTAATGTCTTTGCTAATATGGTTAATTCTGATGTAAAGATGCTTGGCTCTCCACTCTTTGTCTTTGAGAGCCTGCCTTTTGCTCCTACGAAATCTCCCAAATCTGTCTTTTCTATTATGCTGTAATTCTTTGTTATCTCTTTGCTTAAGAAGAGCTGGAAATCGCCTTCTTCGTCTCTTAGTTTTATGAATGCGATTTTTCCCAGAACTCTTCTTGCTATTATCCTTCCTGCAAACTTAACTTCTTTATTATCTTCAAAATTCTCTTTTAACTGGGTGCTTGAATGTGTCTTTTTGAAAGAATATGGATATGGATTTATGCCTTCCTTTCTTAGCTGATCTATCTTCTCTAAAGAAGTCTTGATTAGATTATCACCTAATGCCATGGATTATAGCAAATAGAACATATTTTTAAATGTTATCAAAAAAAAGAAAAAAAAAGAAAAAAAAGATTGTTTTTAGTCTTCAATCTCTACATCAGCGAGGGCTGTTCCCTTGACTTTTACCTCGTTCTTGCCTTCAAATTCATCTTTGAATTTGTCATACGAGGCAAGGACTTCTGTGGCAAGCAGGGTATCTTCGCCGTTGTAACCTGCGACTAACAGCTGGAAGTTGCCATCATCTTTATATAGCTTGATGACTGCTTCTCCTGCTGAGTATCCTTCATCTACGAAGGCTTGACTACAGGTTGTTGGGTCTTCAATACCCATCAAGGCGGCTGCAGCACTGTTGGCACAAGGTCCTCCAACTACTATGTAGTTGTCATCCTTGACTGCATCAGGGCTGGATAGTTCGCTGTCGAGTATTGCCAATCCTACTGGGAGTGGCTTAGCTCCGACTGCTACTACCTTGGCACCTGCTGGAACAGTATCTCCAACCTCAAGTTCCACTTCGTTGCCCTTTGATTCAACATTCTGTCCAGCATACACTAAGTATCTGATTGCATCGGATACAATGCTGATTGTAGCTTCCTGGTTATAGCTGTCATACATCACGAGTTCAGTTCCTAAATCTGTCTTCTGTCCTTTCTTGAGAGCTACATTACCAGTCTCATAAACATTGGTCTCCCAGTCATCATCTCCTAAGTTTCTGATTTCTATTGTATTTACTGAAGTTATCAAACTGGTTGGTTCTGTAATCACTAAGATGTCGTTTGCAGAAAGTTTGGTATCAACACCAGCCTCAATACCTAAATCAACTGTTATCGTGTATTGGTTGTCTTTATCTAAGTAGAGAGAAATTGGTTCACCACCTTTCGCACCCCACATACCAGGCGCATCAGTAGTGTAGTTTGAATACGCTAGGTATACCTCCGCATCCACAACCTTCTCGTCTTTCTCGCCTTCAAACTTCACAAGTTTCCAACCTTGCTTATCATCGTTCTGTAAACCATCATCTGGAGTACTATCTTCAATGTATTCAAAAGTCATCTTGGAACCTTTGCCGTCAAATCCGCCAATCTTTACTTCTACGCTGTCATCTGGGTCAATGATTAACTTGCCATCTTTGTCAACAAATATGTCAACTTCAGCAGTGTTCGGCTCGCTTAATCCTACAAAGCCTAATTCAAGGTAGCCAAGCAATGATAGCGTATTGCCTACATAGAGTTCATTGCCTTCTAATTCACATTCAAGGTCATCATCTGGCTCATAGAACTTTACTTTTACAGTTACTTCTTCAGTGTCTGGATTAACAGTCAGGTCTTCTAATTTCCATTTCTCGTTTTCATCAAAGAAGTCTCCCTTTTTAAGATTTCCTGTCTCAAATCTTATCTCTGCATAGTATTCACTGTTTGATGCATCCCAAGAGACATCTGTTAAGGTAACCTTTACTTCAATATCTTCAGTATCATCTTTCAGTTTCTCTGTCTCTTCTTCACCTTGTTTTGGCTCGTCTATTGTTTCATAATCTACTTGAACACCATCCTTCATCAAGGCAACATAAAGTTTTCCTGAATCAGCATCTGCACCTGAAGATTCCTCTACAATCCTAACAATCTTCAATGTGTAGTCGTCATAACCGTATGGAGTCAAGTCAATCTCGTCTCCTGCCTGAACTGTCTCATCAGCATAGGCAAGCTGTAGTCTTAAATCACCTGTGTTTATTTCATCGGAGTCTAGTTTTCCAACAGTTTCTGTAGAGGAAGCGTTATCTTTAATTTTGTCGTTAATGACATAGTATTCCTTACCAAACAATGTTATCTGATACTTAAACTCTGCATATCCTTCGCTTGCAGAGTCAAAGTCATCGTCATCTTCAACATCATCAATCTCGTCCGCAACTCCATCACTTGCATCCGTGAAAGTGTAGACAAAATTATTGATTGCGATTGTCTCGTCGTCTGGTTCACAGTCGTCATCCCCAACATCTGCAGTGATAACAATGTTCAAATCCTCTGTTATGTCATCATTTTCGTAGCCCTGCATAAATGCCCATTCTGCATCGTCTTCATCAAAGTCAAGCTTTCTGCCTTCTCCTTTCATTGGCATCTCGTCAACAGAAGTAGTTCCGTCTGCTGCATATTTGTCAAATGCTACTGCATTCACTACTTTTCCTTTTGGGGTTTCAACTATAACACTGCCTGCTCCTTCAAGATTCGTGAAGGAAGACGCAATATTCACTGCCCCAACAATGTCAATCGCTGAAGCCTTCTCACCCACAATAATCTTACCATTGTAACCACTTCCAGTGGCAAATGGTGCAGGGTAGTCTCCCAAGTCTGTAGCCATTGCTCCACCGATTGTAGCCCCAATAAAGGCAAAGCCTAAACCAGCAGCTGCAATCTTCTTAATTGCTTTTAATGCTTTCATTTTTTCTAATACACCTCGTTTTATTTACTCTTTTGGCGTTTGGTTATTTAGAATTCCTCACATCTGCGGTTGCCCAGACCAGATGATATTGATATTATTAGATATAGCAAGTATATAAATGTTTCTATTTTAACCAAGAATGAACTCAAGTGCATCCTTAAACTTAGTCTTATCAACAGAATATTTTTCACAAGGTTCAGAACAATCTAAGAAGTGATAAATACTCTCTTCAAGAGTCTTTTCAGGATTATACCCTAAGATTTTTTTTACTTGGCTATCATCAATAACTCTGTTTGTTTTATTATTATAAATGACAAAACTAACACTCTCATCATCAGCTTCTCTAATAAGAATATATTTTTCTGAAGCAAAGAAAGTCTCTTCAATAGAAGAATCTTGCCTCTTATACTTATCAGGATTAACAGAAATAAAATAGCAAAACTTATCAAAAAAATCATAAAGAGCTTTATCAGCTTCTTCCATATAAGCACTCTTTTGAATAAGAAGTATAAAAAGATTTCTCTTTATGATTCGGAAACAAAAATTAGAACTTCCATCCTTCTATCCTAAACATTGTGATTAAATCTATCGCTTCAATAGAAAGTTCTTTTGAAACGAATGGAATATTTTCCCTATTGCCCCTCAGTTTTTCCTCAGTAACAACAATTCTCTTAATAATAAATAATGTTTGCTGAGAACTATAGGCCATTTCTATTGCTAAAGCAATAACCCAAGGATCAGCATCAAATTGTCTATCAACATCAATCAAAGATGGATGGTTTTTTAGAATCTGTTGAACTATTTCAATCTGTTTTTTCGTTGGTTCCTTAAACATTTCCCTGTGTTTCTTAACCCATTCTGCTAATTGATCATCCTTTTTGGTTATCTCATTTAAAACTTCTTTTGGAGCAATTAACCTCCCAGAAGCGATAAGTCCTTCCATTTTTTTCCAAACGCTAGGATAAACATCTATCGGATTCTCTCTATTCAATTTTATTAATGAAGAAGTATCTATTATGTAACAATTCGAGGTCATTTTTTCGCCATTGCTAAAACTTTATCAAAATTTTTGGATGTTATAGATAGGTAATCTAAAGCATCAGTGTAGGTAATAAATTCTTTATCAAAATTATTCGCAACCAAAGATACGAATTTGTTGCCCACTTCTGATATAGTTCTTTTATCAGATGGCATTCCACCCTTTTCTATTATTTTTGCTTCTGCCTTGAACCTATTAACTATATTATCATAATCCTCTTGAGTGATAAAATTAAGTTTCTTCATTGAAACGAGAAGCATTGCTTTACTAACTTTGTATTTTCTTGATAAATAGTTTAGAGTTTCTTTCTTTGTCAGTTCTCTTTTTCTTTCTTTAAACAAAGTGTTTGCAAGAGATTTAGGGAGCAAGAATGAAGCTGAGAAATTGTTGCACCATCTTTCAATATCATTTTTTGCTGAAAGCGTCATATCCGGTAAATCAATCACAGACTCCTGTAGAAGAATATGTGCAAATTCATGCATTAAAGAGAAGATTCTTGCTTCAATGCTATCTTTTTTGTTGACTACTATAACATTTGGTGTTTCATCTACAAAAACAAATCCTCTTGCGTCTTCTACAGGCATAGAGAATTGGAATACATATATGTTCATATCTTCTAAAATATCTCTCAGGTAATTGAAAAGTTCGTAAGTGGTCTTGAATTTCCTTTGTTTTTCTTCAGTTAAGCCAAATATTTCTCTATATTTTTCAGCAATTTCTTCCGGATCTTCTCGTATTCTTAGCTTTTCTAATTTTGTTTTAATATCATATTTTATATTTACTGATAACTCTTTGGCTAATTCTTGCAACCTTCTTGACTTTCTTAAAACCAAAATTGTTTTTTTATCAAATTTATCCTTCTTTTCTGGAAGCATCCTATAGTCTTTTGGCTTTGGCTTCTCTTCTTTTGGTTTAGATAATAGAAAAGCAGCAACAGGTCTTTTGAATATTATTGATAATTCTCTTAATTGCCTGAAAGTTGGTCTTTTATCACCTGATTTTATTTTTTCAAAGTTTTCTGTAGTTATTTTTATTCTCTTTGCAATTTCCTCATCAGACCAACCAGAGCTTTCAATTAACCAGTTCAATACTTTTAAGTCAACATCCACAGTTGGTGTTTTTTTTGGCATTTTAAACTCCTGACAAATAATCCATTCTTAGATATAAAAAGATTTCTCTTTATGATTCGGAAACTAAGAATATCAAAGAAAGTATACTATCATATCAAAATTTCTTCAACTCATCAACGCTTTTGAAACGAATTCCTTTCTCTTTCTTAATTCTTTTAAGTTTTTCTCTATATTCTGGTCTAAGCTGAGGTTCTAGAATCGTTTGTTCATATTGCTTAGCCATAATATCTATTGCTTCACTTTTATCTTTAAGGTTGAATTTAGCTTTTACTATATTCAGGATTCTATTAGTTCCATCTTCAATATCTATTATTGCCTTTACAATAATGCCACCTCAATATTATATTAATAGGACATTAATACATAAACCTTTGGTTTTCAGGTGTTTGCCCAGGTGACTGGGAGAGAAACAAAATATATCATAACCCGACAAACGCCTCAAAAGAGCAATGATGCGGGAGAAGGGGTTCGAACCCTCGCAGGCACTAAGCCAACAGGTCCTAAGCCTGTCCCGTTTGACCACTCCGGCACTCCCGCATCAATAAGAATTTACGAATGATTTAAAAAACTTTTCCAATCTCCTTTTCATATGGAAATTGGAATAATATCGGATACGCATAATAATCGTGCTGATACAGAGAAGGCAATTGGGATATTCAGGAAGCACAGGATAAAAAAGGTGTTCCATTGTGGCGACATGACAGATGCATATATGCTTGAATACTTCAAAGGATTTGATTTCTATTTTGTTAAGGGCAATATGGACAAAGATGAAAGGATGTTAGAGAAAAAAGCAGAGGAACTGGGATTCAATTTTTTTGGAGAATTAGGAGAGCTTCAGATAGAAAACAAAAACATTGCCATCTGCCATGGAAATGATAATGAGAAGATGAAGCATTTAATTGAATCCAAGAAATATGACTACATATTTAGAGGACATACTCATAGCATAAGCGATGAAATGTTTAATAGAACCAGGGTTATAAATCCTGGAGGACATGCAATCCTGAGGACTACACCAAAGGACAGATGCATATGCATCCTAAACATTGAAAGCGGAGAAGCATCCTTCATTCGTGTTGATTAGCAATAAATTTTTCATAATCATCGCGTAATTCTTCCAAATCCCTTAAATCATTCTCAGGCAGATGCTCTGAAATTCTCTCAGCGATTCTCATTGATTCAGAATAAGCAAGGCTTGCCTTCCTGAAATCCTTCCTGCTTAGATAGAGATAGAAAAGATCGATGAAGCCCTGCATCCGTTTCCTGCTGTTTTCAATATTGAATTCTTCTTCCTGCTTCCTGAAGGAATGGGTGAAGATATAAAAGCTAAGAAAGAAAAGGGCTGCATATATGAATGAGATGATTAGCATGAAGTCAAAAGGATGATTATAGGCAAAGGCTTCTATAAAGCCCCTCTTCTCAGATTTTTCAACACATGTAAAGTTTACAAGATCACAGGCATTTGTCTCGCAGTCTTCATCAGATAAGCATGATTTTCCTTTAGGGCAAGGAGCACAGGAACCTCCACAATCAACATCTGTTTCATCCAAATCCCTGACGGAATTAAGGCAGTGAGTCTCAAATAGATAATTGCATTCTGTGTATTCAATGTCTATGTAATTGCCTGTGCAATTATTAACATCATAACAGAACCTATACTTCGTATTGTTTTCATTGCATATAGACCAGTTCATGCATACACGCTGATAATCGCAAGTCTGAGTCTGGCTATACGCTAGAGGAAGAAGACTAATTGCTATGAAAAAAAGAACCGAAAAAAATAGCCATAATTTCATAGAAGAAAAAATGGAGATGCTATTTAAAAATCTTTTTATCAGTCTGATTTGCTCCAGGCATATGATTTCAACTTTTTACTCTTGCCAAAGCCACATGAAGAACATACCTTCTTCTTTCTGTGATATGTGAAGTTACCGCATCTTCTACAGCGAATATGCGTAGACTTCTTATTCATCCTGCCATGCGCCGGCGTTCCTTTTGTCATTCAAAACACCTATTCAGAGATTGCGATAGAGATAATCGTGTCCCCGCGCAAGAATAACTTGCCCATCTTCTTCTCGGTTTGTCCTTCAGACCTCAACTCTGCATCTTCAAGCACTAAATTGATGTGAATATCAAAAGCCTCTAACTCTCCTGTTATCTGCTTTCCATTCTTCAAATCAACTATAACACGCTTATGTCTTGCATTGTTCAAAGTATCCAATGGCCTAGATTGTGGTTCCATAAAAAACACCTCAAAAACTAATAAATGTTGGGATTGGCTTCTGTTTATAAATTTATCGCAAAGAAATTTTAATGCTTATTAATCTCCCTCATAATCTCATCGTATAACGCCCTGATTTCTTTAGCAAGCTGATCAGATGCTGTGTCAAGCGAATTTTCTCTTAATACATTAGAAATGAATTGCTTTGTTTCTTCGCCCATTTTTTTCGTTAAATTCCAATCCTGTTCTTCTTTTTCTTTTAGGTTTGCCAAAATCAGAGAAACTTGATTATAGAAAGTAGAAATATGTTTTAGAGAGTTTTTCGCATTTGCTTTCTCAACAAAATCTTTAGTTAAATCCTTCATTACTTCAATGGACTTCAAAAATTCAGATACTGGAATTTCGTCCTTTATTTCAGCTTTCAATTGTGATTCCAATAATTTTAATTGCTGTTGATTATTAAAGTCGCGTTCCTTCTCCTTTTTTTCGAATTCATTAATTTTCTCTTTTAAAGTATTAATCTTGCTTTCAAGCCCGGGATATTTTGAAGCATCAAGTTTTTTTATCTCATGAGATTTCCCCTGAAGAGGATCGTTCATAATTCTCTGTCCTCTGTTAATTTCCTTAACGCCTTTTAGCAATTTTTCTTCAATCTTATCAAGGGCTATCTCTTCTTTATACAATTTCTCCAATCCATTTAGTTGAGAAATGAATTTTCTAATAAGATTACTAATCTCTTCCGGATTGAATTCGTTTGCGCTTGCTTTTTCTCTAAGTTCTTCTAAAGTTTGCTTTAAAGAATTAATCGTTGCTAATTCTTGTTGGTCAAGTTTTTCGTCTTTAGGATAAGTTATATTAAGTTGGCCGGTTTTTTTCTTTTCTTTCTGCCTTGATATTCCATCATACTTGTTGAAATTCTCAAATCCGGATATCCATTTGCTACCCCAGTCCGAGATTGCTTTGCTGCTCTTTGCTCCTTGTTTGATAAGAGGATGAGAGAAGATTTTGTAGAGGACAAACCAGAACAAGACAAAGACTACAATCATTCCAATGATGAACCATGAGAAGCCTATGGCATTTGCAAAGGTCATTATCATTGGAACCGTCCTTGTTCCAAAGAACAAGAGGATTACAAAAGCGATACTGAAAACAAGCTTTGCCCTCTCGAAACCCTTAAAAAAGGGGAAAACAGAAGCAACACTAAAAACTATTGTAACGAGAATAACGCCTCCAGCTCCAAGGATGACCCATGGAACTTCAATGATGCTAACATCAAAATCTCCTGCAGGAGTCATTGTTACATAAGGAAAAGGAATTTCATAGGCAAGAATATCTCCTACATTGACTGCCCATTCAGGATAACCTCTTGCTGTATTTACAGGAGTAAACTGAGCAAGAGATATAGGAGCAAGAGAAAAAAAGATAAACAAAGTTACTAAAGCAAGTGGTAATTTGGATTTCATTTTTAGAAATTTAATCAACGAGATTTAAATATTTTTCTAAAAGAGAGAGCAGAATCGTGATTCTTTCAGATAAAATATGGCATTGCATATAAAAAAGGATTATCAAGTCTGAATAATGCTGAATGAACTGTTAATGATTTTTCTTGGACTAATTGTTGGAAGTATAACAGGGCTTATACCGGGGCTGCACATAAACAATGTCTGCACGATTATTATAGGAGCAAGTAGCTTTCTTTTGCAGCATTTCTCAGGACTAGAATTGTCTATATTCATAACGAGCACTGCAATAACCCATACATTCTTAGATTCTATTCCTAGTATTTTTCTTGGGGCTCCTTCATCTGATTCTGATGCACTGGTAGTGCTGCCGGGGCATAAGATGTTATTGCAGGGCAGGGGAAAGGAAGCAGTCATCCTAACTGTCATAGGAAGTTTATTTTCTTTGGTGCTTTCTGTTGCTCTGCTCCCTTTCCTAATTATCTTGTTCAGGACAATATACCCTTTTGTTAAGGACTGGACTGGATTAATATTGCTTGTTGCATCTATGCTGATTATTTTCAGGGGAAACAACAGAATGATGTCTCTGCTTTTCTTTTTATTTTCAGGTATTTTAGGAGTAGTTGGATTTGAAAAGCTTGACAGCGATGCTCTGATGCCAATGCTTTCCGGCCTTTTTGGTGTCAGCATTCTTCTGCTGAGCATAAATGGGAATGCTGCGATTCCTGAACAGAGGAATGGAACAAGAATAAGGATTTCAAAGAAGCATATGATGAAAGGGGTTGGAGGAGCAACATTCGCCTCGGCGATTGCTGCTTTTCTTCCGGGATTCGGTAATGCTCAGGCAGCCATACTAGCACAGAGCGTCATTGGAAGGATGAGCACTGAAGGGACACTTATGCTTTTAGGAGGGATTAACACGGCAAACATGGCAATATCTGTTGCTACACTGCTTGCTATAGACAAGGCAAGGAATGGAGCTATGACAACTATTAATGAGCTTGTAGGGATAAATGCAGATATTGCATTTAATATTATTGGGGCCGCTCTTGTAGCAGGAGGAATAGCTGTTTGGCTTGCCAAGAAATATTCAGAAAAGTTCTCTATGATAATAAGAAAGATAGATTATAAGAAGCTTATTACAAGCATAATCGTGCTTATTATTGCAACAGCTTTATTTAGTTCTGGAGCAAAGGGACTGCTTCTCCTAATGACGGCAACAGCAATAGGGATAAGTGCTTCACTGCTTAATGTTGCCAAGAACAATCTTATGGGCTGCCTAATCCTTCCGGTTGTGCTTTACTTCTTTGGAATTGCTTAGCCCCATTTCTCAAATGCCTGCCTTAACTCAGGCCTTTCCTCAGCAGCTTTCTTCAAAGGAATATTGTTTAATGCTGCATCAAGAGCTTGTCTCAGAGCCCTTGCCCCTGCTCTCGTTCCATTAGGATGACCATGACAACCACCACCGAACTGAAATATAGCATCTTTGCCAAATATCTTAAGGAGCTGTGGCATTAACAAAGGATGAAGGCCACCTGAGCATACTGCCATAACTGGCTTTATATTGCCCCAGTCCTGTACCATCTCGTTTGAAACATAAGCAGGCAGTTCAATCTCGTTGAATATTGTTTTTACCTCTTTTTTAGGCCCCTGCATCTTCCCTATTGCGGTTCCTATGTGGAGCTGATCAACACCAATCAATCTGAGGAGCTGAGCAAGTGCAAGCATTGATATGCCATGCCCGGGATTCCTTGTAAGGGCAGCATGCATTGCCCGATGCGCATGGATTGCAAGGCCATTTGAATTATCACGAAGGGTTTGCAATGCACCAAATCCGGCAGTTAAAACATCTATCATGACATATTCGCCGCCTAAACTTTTAACATATTCTACGCGCCTTAGCATCTCAAAGGTCTCTGCTGTAACATTCGGCAGATAAATCTTCTTTTCATTTGTAAGATTTTCAATCATATCGCGCTTCTCAAATGTTTTCTTGACACGTCTCTTAAAATCATTGAAA
Organism: Candidatus Woesearchaeota archaeon; assembly: GCA_030156615.1. Classification (GTDB taxonomy): domain Archaea; phylum Nanobdellota; class Nanobdellia; order Woesearchaeales; family UBA119; genus UBA119. Next base: position 14,462 of record JASGME010000006.1, read on the forward strand.
CTCATGCTTGTTAGATTTTCATCATCCTTAACGATATCAAGACCGCCGGCCCACGCCTCTCCTGCAACCTGAGCATGCTCTATTGGATCAAGGCCTACCTTTGGTTTAACTATGGTGCCTAAAAGAGGCCTCTCCTTTACCTTTGTTATAGCCCTAACACCCTGAATACCATATAAAGGACCTTTGAATCCTTTCAGATATTCTTTAGGAAAGATGAATTGTTCAAGTCTTAATTCCTTAAGGATCTTCATCCCGAAGATGTTTCCTGCTAGGGCAGAAAGAAGTTGAGGGGCATTTCCTTTCTCAAACAAAGCAATGGGATAGGCAATTCTGATTAAGAAACGATTGTTTGTTTTCCTTTTTATGCTAAATACATGCGGGGAGAGCTCTTTTGCAATCCTTGGTTTCATTGTCTGGATTGTTGTCCAAGTGCCTATTGAGCTTTCAGCAGCGATCTGCGAAACTGCGAAATCTATTGTAACATGGGGAGCAGGTTTAACAAGATATTCAGCGATGAGCTCGCTCTTCTTCGGCTTGTAATCTAAATTGATATAATCCATTCAACCACCTCTTAAAAGACATTCAGAGAAAGAGTATTTAAACTTTTTTATCTTAATGAGAAAACATAATAAATGAAAGAAAGGCTAAAGAGGAAGGAATTGATATTGTTATAGGAGAAGGAAAAGTTATGAATCATCATCCAGCCACATAGCTATTTAACGATAATAGAAGCGGCCTTTCCCAACCGATTCATTAATGCAATTCCCAAGCCTGTTTCTTTTGTGCCTTCTACAATAATTATGTCATCGCCTTCCTTGTCTGCCTCTCTAAACTCCTTAAATATTGCATTTGACATCTCAGCAATTGTGCTTCCAATAACTACATTTTTTATATTTGGAGCGGAATCAGAGGGGATTTTTTCACGGGAAAGAACCAGAATCTTGTTGCCCTTTTGATAATCAGCAATCAGCTCGCTTATCTTTTGTTTTTGATGCTTTGAATATTTAACTAGGATTACCTTTGCCTTTGGAGAATAATGCCTGTATTTCATGCCGGGAGAAGCTGGCTTTGAAGATGTTCCTTTAAAGAGGCTAACAAAACCTATCTGATTCTGAATCATTCTTGGCGTTATCTTGCCCGGCCTCAGTATTGTAGGGATTGACCTTGTCATATCTATTACTGTTGATTCAAGTCCTATATCCACGCTCCCTCCAAGGATAATGGCATCTATACGCCCTGATAAATCATCAATAACATGAGAATGATTTGTTGGACTAGGTCTTCCTGAGAGATTTGCTGAAGGGGCTGCAATAGGCCTTCCTGATTTTTCAATTAAGGCAAGAGCAATATCATTTTTAGGCATTCTTATTGCAACAGAATCAAGACCTGCTGTAACTGATAAAGGAACTATGCTCTTTTTCTTTAGTATCATTGTAAGGGGGCCGGGCCAGAACCTTTCAGCAAGCTTCTTTGCCTTTTTGGGGATTTTTTCTGCCAGAAGGTCTAGCTGCTCTATGGAAGATATATGAACAATAAGAGGATTATCCATTGGCCTTTTCTTTGCCTTGAATATGCTTCTAACTGCATCATCATTCAGAGCATCTGCGCCCAGCCCATAAACTGTTTCAGTCGGAAAAGCAACGAGGCCTCCTCTTTTTATTATCTCAGCTGCAATATCAATCTGCGATGGATTCAGAAGCAATGTTTTCTTATTCATTTTAGGCAAGAAGATTATTTATGGAAATGCTTATTAATAAAGATTTCTAAAAGTCTTATATGGAAATCAGATTTTTCTATTCAAAAGTTTATTTCAGGAATTTAAACAGATACAAGTCTACAAAAAGAACATGGGATGAGGTAAAAGAGATTGGCCAAAAATTTGAAAAAAGGTATAGGTCTGAGATAGAGCAGATTGTTGAAATTATTCCTAAAATTGTAGGAAGGCCTTGGAGAAGGGAAATTATTGAAGTTTATATTGTTGACTGGCCGGGTCCTAGTTTTTCTCATCCACTGACATTGAAAGTAAGAGAAGATTTAGTTCTCATGCTTGTGATTTTAACTCACGAGCTTTTGCATGATTTTTATTTTGATGAAAGAGATAGTGAAAAATTTGAGGAAACTATCAATAATTATGTTAGAGAAATTTTTGAAAAAATAAACATTGATGCTGATGAACAACTAAAGATTCTCAAAGGCTTTCATGAAGAAAGATTTGGAAAGAAGGAATAATATTTGTTTTTTTCTAATCTTTCTATAATTCTTAACAAAAAACTATTTAAACATAACTTATTAGCTGACTTAATCATGGGCCTGTGGTCTAGTGGCTATGACATCGCCCTTACAAGGCGAAGGTCCCCAGTTCGAATCTGGGCGGGCCCATTTTATTTCTAAAAAGATTTATAAAGAAAAGGGATAATAAATAAATTGTGTTACAAAATGGAGATGCTCAAAAAAGAGATGCTCAAGTTAAACAAATGGGGGATTCTTAGTTTAATCTTTGGTATTGCAGGATTTATTTTGATTTTGTTTCCTTATGCAGGAGTTGTATTTGCAGCTGGTGCTTTAATATTCTATGCGATGCAAAGGAAAACAATAGTAACAGCTGTTGCAAACATAGGATTTGTTTTAGGGGTTGCCGGGCTTTTTATCAATGGATTATTGATTTTTGAGGGTATTATTGGACAAGATATAAACAATCAACCCGTTGATGATATGAGCGAAGTAATTAATGAAGAGAATCTAGAAACAAACAATACTATTACAATGGATAACGGCAGAAGTCCTGAAACGCCATATCTTCCAAGCTTCAATGAGATAAAGGAAAGGGCAATGGCATTGTATGAAGAGAATAAAGCCGAAGAGTTCTTTGCCAAGTATAGATTTACCAGTTCAATAGGTGATTCAAAGAAGGCTGAATTGATAATAGAAACGCCTTTAACTAGAACGATGGAGCTTGCATTAGCAAAACTTGAGGCAAATGAAGAATTAAGTATTGAAGAATTTGAACAGGCATTGGAGCCTAGATTCGGCTTTTTTGGACATGCAACAATTGAGACTCCTGAAGATATTGATACATCAACTATAAGTGTAGAGATTAGTTACGGAGCGAAAAATGAATGCAGTTCTACTATTCAAGAAGTTGAAAAGAGCAATCCTAATCAGAATTATGTTGTTTCTGTTGAAATCATAGCTGGCTGCTTCCCTGAGGCATATAAAGAAGATGTCATTATAACATTGAAAGCAGGCAATGATTCATATAGATTTGAAGTTCCGTTAAAGGATTTGAACTAGAGTTTGTCTATCTCTTTCATTGCTGAATTGTACCAGTGCTCAATTATCTCTTTTATTCTTCTTTTCATCTGCTCAGGATCCTCAACGAAGTAGTAATAGATATAGCCCCCTTTATCAAGGTTTATCTGTCTTCTCTGGATGAGATTTTTTTGAACAAGGTTCTTAACTGCCTTCTGGATTGTTGTTCTATTCTTTTTGAAAAGACTGCTCAACTGCTCAATAGAATACTTCTCTCTTGTATTCGTTAGTTCTTTGATTATTCTGTACTCTGTCTTAGAGATGGAAAAGCTACATCTGATTAATTCTTCAACATCTATGTTATTACAAGCGAAATAAATCATCATTAATTGGCATTGCCACGCATTTTCTCTGCTTCGTATATTCTTTTTAAAGCCAAGGCATAAGCAGCATTCTTATAACTTGTTCCTTTATCCTGCTTTATCTGTTCAACATCCTTAAATGCATCTGTCATTGATTTCTTCAGTTTTTCAGATATCTCTTCCTCAGACCAGATTTCTCCTGTTCTGTTTTGAACCCATTCAAAATAGCTCACAACAACTCCTCCTGCATTACATAATATGTCAGGCAGGCTGTCAATTCCTCTTTCATAGAGGATTGATGAGGCCTCTTCGGTAACCGGGCCGTTTGCCATTTCCAATATAAGCCTTGCTCTTATATCAGATACATTCTCCTTTGTTATTTGATTTTCCAAAGCAGATGGTGCAAGAACATCAACATCAAGCTGCAGTAATTCTTCATTTGTTATCTTTTTGCCGCCTTCAACATGGCCTGTTGACAGCTTCTTATTTAGAACATCTTCAATATTGAGACCTTTTGAATCGTAAACTCCTCCAGAAGAATCGCTTATTGCAACAACCTTATAGCCATGATCATATGCAATCTTTGCTAAGAATCCGCCGACATTGCCTGCTCCCTGAACTGCAATCGTTGTTTCTTCAGGCTTCATTCCTTTATTCTTTATGTATTCCTGAAGGATGTAAAAGCCTCCCATTGCTGTTGAATAATTCCTTCCAAGGCTACCTGAGAGTTCCAGAGGTTTGCCTGTTATAACTGCTGGCATATGCCTTGATTTTATTGTCTCAAGCTCATCCAATATCCATGACATCTCTCTGCTTGATGTATAAACATCAGGGGCTGGAACATCAATGTCTGGATCAAACTCAAATGCTAATGCTCTTACATATCCTCTGCTAATTCTTTCTAATTCCAATGCAGAATGGTCCTTTGGATTAACAACAACACCGCCCTTGCCTCCTCCGAATGGAAGTTTTAGAAGAGAGGTTTTAAGTGCCATTCCAAGCGCTAATGCGCTAACTTCATCAACTGAAACGTTTGGATGAAAACGAACTCCTCCTTTGGCAGGCCCCCTTGAATCGTTGTAATTAACTCTATAGCCTTTAAAATACTTTATCTTTCCATCATCCATTCTTGCAGGGAAATTAACCTCTATGATTCGTTTTGGCTTCAAAATATAGCTTATATCAGACAGGCCAAGCAGTTTAGCTGCTTCATTTACTAATTTCAGATTGCTCTCCAAAAAAGTTTCCATTTTCATGCCTCCATTTAATTGTTTTTAAAATTTCTTTGATGAAAATCATATGCTGAGGAAGCAGCAATAGCTCCTTCTGATGCCCCAACAATCAGTTGTTTTAGACCAGCCGAAGCTGTATTCACATCGCCAGCAGAATACACCCCTTGGACATTTGTTCTCATAGCTTCATCAACAATTATGTAGCCGGAATCATCTGTCTTAACGCCTATTGATTTCGCTAAATCAGATGATGGCTCTGAACCTATCTCAACGAAAAGGCCATCTAAGTCTATGCTAGCTCCATTGTCAAGCCTGACGCCTTGAAGCATTTTGTCCCCGAGAAGTTCTACAACATTCGCATTATATATTATTTCAACTTTCTCGTCTTCTTCAAGAAGTTTTCTCCAGTATGGTTCGCATCTCAATGTATCTCTTCTATAGATGAGATAGACTTTTGAAGCATATTTTGAGAGCAGCATTGCAGAGAATGCTGCTGTATTCGAGCCTCCAATCACTCCAACAATTTTATCTTTGTAGAAAAAGGCATCACAGGTGGCACAATGAGATATTCCTTTCCCGAAGAATTCCTCTTCCTTTGGAAGACCTAGTCTCCTTCTATGAGTCCCTGTAGCAATAATAATCTGTCTTGATTTATACTCTTCGCTGGTTGTGCTTTTTAACAGGAAGAAATCTTCTTTTTTTTCTATGCTTTTGATTTCTGCATCAATGATTAATGCGCCATAATATGATGCTTGTTTAAGAACCCTTTGCATTAAATCATAGCCAGAGATTCTTATAAAGCCCGGATAATTTTCAACCATTGTGCTATCTATTATCGCTCCTCCTCTTAATGCAGTAAAAACTGCCGTCTTCATCATATATCTGCCTGTATAAATAGCTGCAGAGGCACCTGCTATTCCTCCACCAATTATTGAAACATCCAATAGTTCATCAGAAGAAGGATGCTTGATTGCAGGCTCTGAAAATTCATCTTTATCTTTTTGATTATTCATATTATCACCTTTTATTTAATCAAGTCCCAGGTATCTCTTTATTCTAGGGAGATCAAAGCCTATGACGATATTGCCATCTATGTCTATTACTGGCACACCTGTTTGACCTGACTTTTGTATCATTTCCATTGCTGCCTCTCTGTCCCTTGACACATCTATGTCTTCAAAGGGGATGTTATTCTGTGCTAAAAATTCCTTTGTCATTGCACAATATGGACAATTTGGTGTTGAATAAACCTTTACATCTGTCATTTTAAACCTCCGATGCCTCATTCTTTAAGGCATCATTTATCTTTGTCTTTAACCTTTCTTCATCAAGGAACCCAACGGATTCTAAAAGTACTCCATTCTTTGGATGGATCAATAGCAATGTCGGGATTGCTCTTATATCATAACGGGATGCGAGCTCATCATTTGACTCAACATCTATTGAAACGAAATCAATCTTCTCCTTTAAATCTTTATCAAGAGAGAGCTTCTCCAAAATTGGCTTTATCATCTGACATGGAGCACACCATTCTGCCCAAAAATCAACCAACACTGGCTTTTCAGTTGTTTCAAGCATTTCATCAAATTCCTTCGCATTCAATTCTTTCATATTATCATCTCTTAGTTTTTTAGCTTTCTATTATGTGTTAAAAAGCAGATGTGAATTTGGACATCATAACTGGTTTATATATTTAATTGTAGTGTGAAAAAAACAACCTAAGAAATCACATTTCTTTTTTCAGTATGAAAAGATTGTTGTTGCACCTTCATTCTTTGAAATCCTTATGATTTTATCCACATAACTTTCCATCTTTGATTCATGACTTACTATGATTATCTGGCGCATCTCTAATGCATCCAAGATATCTCTTACCTTATCTAATTGTTCTGATGAGAAGCCGTCTGTTGGCTCATCAAGGATTAGCAAATCTTTTGTGTTTACATTATTTGCAACATCGTTAATTACTTTGTTGAGGGCAAGCCTGTATGCCAGGGCAACAGATGTCTTTTCCCCGCCGGAAAGTGATGTTATATCTGAATCATAATCATTAATTCTTATTCTCGGCGAGAATTCATCATCTATGGTGCATTGAATATCTTCTGATTCAACAAGCTGGTCAAACCATTCTTCAAAGGCTTGGCTAAACTCAAAGAGAATCTTTGAAAGGACTGATGTTTCAATGGACTGGGCTATTGAAGGCAATATATCTGAGAAAAAGTCTTCATATGCTTTTAATTTTTGAGCCTCTGCTTTTGACTTTTCTTTTTTATCTATTTCATCGTTTAGCTTGCTTAATGATTCTTTATGAAAGTTTATGAATGATGATGCCTGCGTTATCTTTTCCTTTATTGAATCTGCTTTATCTTTATATTCAGCAAGTTCATCCCGTTTATGCTTCTTTTCTTCGTGCTGTTTTGCTAATGCCTCTTTCATTGAATTTAGCTCCTGAATCTCCTGATTGCTCTTTGAGAGCTCTTCAGAAAGCTTTGCTATTTCTTCTTTGTTTTTCTTTATCAATTCTTGCTTAAAGGTTATTTTTTCTTCTATTGATTCCCTCAATAGTTCTTCTTCAACTAATTGCTTTAATCTTTCAAGTTCTTTTTTCCTTGATTCAAAATCATATGCTTTAACATCTGAAATCTCTTTTATCTGATTCTTGATTGAGTTGATTTGCTCATGAAGAATTGATGCCTTTTGCTCGTTTTCATTTGAATTTGATTTCAATAATGATAACTGCTCGTTGTATGATGATATTGAGGCTTCCTGTTTCTCTTGTTCTCTTATTTCTTCTTCTATCTGCTCTATTGCTGAATCTATTGATGTTAATGATTCGTTTAAACCTTTTATTTCCTGCTCTGCTTTTTCCTGTCTCTTTTCTTCATTCGTGATTAATGAGCTTTTATGTTCAGTTGTTAATGGTTGCTTGCACAAGGGGCAGGTGCTATTGTCTTTTATTGCTTCAATGGATTCTTTTGACTGGGCTATTGTTTGCTTCAGCATTGAGAGCTTCCTAAACACATTATCTCTCTTTTGTTTGTAACTTAACAATTTTTTATTAAGTTCTTCTTTATCTTTTAATTTTGATTTCAATTCAGCAATCTTATCTTCAATGTCTTGTATTTTTTTGTCTATCTTTTGCTTATCAAGAGTTATTGACGAGAGCTGCTGCTCTGCATTATTCTCTGTTTCTTCAAGATGCTTCAGCCTCAGCCTCTTTTGTTCCATTGAATTGTATTCCTGCTCTAAATCAGATATCTTTTTCTTTAAATCATTCTTATCGTGTTTTTCTATCTTTGCCAATTGTTTCATTGCTTCATCAATCTCTTTATTCAGGGATTGGGAAAGAGTTTCCATCTCTTCCTTTTTCTTCTTGTTCTGCTCTATTGTTTTAAATGCATATTCATACTTGGTATTCAACTCATAACTCCTTGATTCAATTGAGCTTAACTCTTTCTCTAATGCTTCAAACTCAAGCAGCTTTGGTTTTATGCTTTCAAGTTGTTTCTCAAGTTCTTCTTTTTGCCCTAACATTTCATTGAGTTTTTCATCAGTCTCATTCTTTTGTTTTTTCTTCTCTTCTAAATCAGAGGCATAGCCCTCTAATTCTTTTCTTTTTTCTCTTAAATCCTTTCTTAGAATTTCTGAGTTTTCTATAACATGCTTGTATTTGTCAAGCTGGAACAGCTTTCTTATGATGTCTTTTCTCTCTTCTGGATTCATATATATGATTTCACGCATCTGTTCCTGAGGTGTATAAACTGTATAACGAAAGAAGAGGGTTTTGTAGCTGCTCACCAATGATTCTGAATAGCCAAGGATTTGCAGGATTTTTGACTTAAGCTCAATTGGGGAAAGTTCATACTTTATGCCATCTTCAATGATATAGCCATTTGACTGGGAAACGCTGTTGCCATTCCTCTTAAGAGTTCTTTTTATTATGTATTCTTTATTCTGACACTCAAACTTCAGGGAGACTGAGCCTGAATTTGAACCATTGCGGAGCAAGGATGCTCCATTTAAGGAGCCCCTTATTAAACCAAATAGGGCGAATTCTGCTGCAAGAAGAATGCTTGATTTGCCTGCTCCTATGTCCCCTGAAAGCAGAACCTTCCCTTCAGGAAAAGAGATATTTGCTTTGATATAGCTTCTTATATTCCTAATGGTGAGCTCTTTTATAATCATATGATTAGTATTTTTTTAATCTATAAAAAGATTGTTGATGAAATTCAGAAGCTGGGATTTTTTGCTCTATTTCAGCTAAATTTCCGAAATCTTTATTAACTAATCTTTCAATTTTAATAAGAGGTGGTTTAAAAATGCAAAAATTGAATAAAATTGGAGTTTTGTCAGTAGCGAAGGTAAATGCAGTTATAGGTGCGATACTGGGGTTAATTTGGGGAATTTTTGCTGCAATTACTGGGACGAGTTTTGCTGTTCTCGGAGGATTAGGATTTATGGCCGGATTGGGTCTTTGGTCGATCATAGTATTTCCAATCATATATGCTCTTATAGGTTTTATTGGAGGAGTTATCGGCGCTTTCCTATACAATTTAGTCGCAGGATGGATTGGCGGAATTGAAATAGAACTTAAGTAAGTCTATATATCTTCATATTTTTTATTGGTTTAAAATCCCGCCCTTTAGGGCGGATTTTTATTCTTTTTAAAAGATTGTTTATCTGTAACAGTTATACAAAGTTTCCAGCATTCTCTTTCATTATTTTATTTGCTTCTTCTAACAGAAATTGATGAAATGGGGCCGCCGAGATTTGAACTCGGGTTGCCAACGCCCCAGGCTGGTATGATAGTCCAAGCTACACTACGGCCCCTATATGTTTCATTCTAAGACTAAGATGTGAATATTGATAAGAATTATCTTATATTTATATTTGATGCTTAATCTAAACTAGAGCTAACTTTGTTGGCGTTATCAGCGGGAATTTCTTTACGGCTACACAACAGAAAAACTTATAAATAATGTAGACGTATATTTTTTAATGGCATATACTGAAATTAAAGAAAAGGGCAGGAAGAAGTATTATTATAGAGTTAAATCCATAAGGGTTGATTCTAAAGTAAAGAAAAAAAGAGTTTATCTTGGAGTCAATCTAAACAAGTGGGAACTTTCAGAAAAAGAAAAGCAAGCAGATAAAGAGCTAATGTTGCTAACTTCTCTTCTAACTGAAAAAGAGATAAAAGAACTTGAAGAAATAAAAAGGCATTATCTTAAAGAACCAAGAGAAAACTGGGAAAATCGCTATGAGGCTTTCTGCTCATTATTTACATATAACTCAACAGCGATAGAGGGCAATACTTTAACACTGCAGGAAACGGCTATGCTTTTATTTGAAAAACAAGTTCCAAGAAAATCTTTAAGAGAGATCAATGAAGTTTTAAACCATAAAGAAGCCTTTGACTTTATACTAAAAACAAAAGAAGATATTTCTAAAAAACTTATATTGAAATTGCATGAAATTATTGTAAAAAATACTTTAAAACCGGAATTTGAGAAACAGATAGGCAAATATAGAGAAGTTCAGGTTTATATCAGGGGAGCAGAATGGATTCCTCCAAGACCAGAAGAAGTGCCAAAAGAAATGAAAGCTTTGCTTACATGGTACTCTAAAAACAAAAGAAAACTACATCCATTAGTCCTAGCAAGTTATTTTCATTCTGCATTTGAGGGGATACACCCCTTTGTTGATGGAAATGGCAGGGTCGGAAGGCTTTTAATGAATTTTATCTTGTATAAAAATAACTATCCTATGATAAACATTCCAAATGCAAAAAAACATTTATATTATAAAGTGTTGGAAGAAGCGCAACTAAAAGGAAATTTAAGGCCTTTTCTGGATTTTCTTATGAAATTATTGAAAGAAGAAAAAATAAGATTTTAATAAGTCCACATCTCTTATTGCCATTAAGATGTTGTAGACGTAAAATTATCTCCAATCATGCTATTGATTTTTGACTTGGCGATAACAGAGATTTCCTGCTTAGGTAGATCCTTCTAAAGGAGATTTAAAAAATCATGTGGTTTTTCTAAATGCAGAAAGATTCATACAAGCAGTCTTAAAAAATGGATAAAATCTTTAAAAATCTAACCTTTTTTGGTTTTTTTAAGAGCTCTCTCAAGGCTTCTTTGAATGTCTACAAAGTATTTCCCTTCCTCAACTTTGTATATGACTGGCTCGCCCTTGAAAAGCCTGACTAAATCAATCTCGTATTCGCCCGGCTTGGGAATCCTTATTGCTTCTAAATCAAGAACAACTGAGTTGTCTTTAAGCCTTTCTTCTCCTATCAGCTCAGAGATATCCTTTTCAATCTGATTCTTTTCTTTCTGGCTTAGATTATTGTGGATTTCTTTTAGTTCTTCCAGCCTTTCTTTTTTTATGTAGAAAAAAAGGCGAGAACCGCATACATCGCAGCCTTTTAATATCTGCTCAGAACCATCTTCAAATATCTTACCGCAATGAACGCATTGGTGTGGCATTATCTTTTTCTCCTGCTCTTTTTATTTGATGTGCTTTTACGAGAGGAATTCGAGGTATATATCTGAATCTTGTGCGGGTCTTTCTTTATTTCCTTTACAATAGAAGCAGGGCCGATTATTGTAAGGCCTTGGGAATCTCCAACGATTGCATTTATGAACTTTAGCTTTAATGCTGAAAACAGGTTTTTCTTTTCTTCAGAATCGTTTGGATAGATTACTGCCAGCTCAATGCCTTTGAATTCCTTGTTTATCTCTTCCATCGTTGCCTTAATAAGCTCTGCCTCTTCTTCTTTCTTAAGCCTGCCCTGCAGGACTACAATCTTTTCTTCTTTTGCAAGATTGAGAAGCTTTCTTATCCTGCCAACTGACGAAAGGTTTGCTATTTCCGAATATGGAACGAATTCTAGGGTTAACATTTTCACACTAGGTTGAATAGTTCTTCATAAAAATCTGCAATATTATCGCCGCGCTTTGCAGATATGCCTATTACTTTATATTGTGGAAAAGCAGATTCTATTTTACTAACATCTGCCTTTTTCAAATCAATCTTGTTGGCAACAATCAAGAGCGGGATTTTTCTTGCTTGAAGATTTCCAATGATTGTAAGATTTACTTGTGTATAAGGGTCTTTTGTAGCATCAAGAACAATTACTACTGCATCCATATTATCAAGCCATTTTATTGCTTCAATAACTCCTTTAGTGGCTTCCTTTGCTCTTTCTTTAGCATCATCTTCTTTAAGGCCATCCTTTAAGAAATCTTCATAATCTATTCTTGTGGCTATGCCCGGTGTATCTACGAGGTTGAAAGAGAGCTCTTTGTTCCCTGATTTTATATGAACCTCTTCTTTTATCTGAATTTCTCGGGTCTCATGAGGAACTTTTGAAACCGAGCCCATCTCCTCGCCGAGCCAGTCCTTACATATCCTGTTTGCCAGTGTTGTCTTTCCACCATTTGGAGGACCATAGAGACCGAGCTTGATATGCTTTTTCTTCTTGAACAGATTAGAGAATAATTTCCTCATCCATATTTTAAAACTAAAAGCCATAGTTTTTGTTCTTTCTAATAGCTTTATAAATTTTTCTTTTCAGAGCATTAAAGAAACATTATGCTTTTGAATAGTCTTATTGCTTCTTTTATATCTTCTTCAGAGACCGTTTTTGATAATCTCATTCTTGCAATTGCCTTTGCTATCCTAACGACTCCTTTAACTTGTCTTAGCGATGGCTCAACTATCATATTGTCTCCATGCTCAAATAGTTCTCTTGCAAATTCCTTTACATAAGGGTCTAGTGAGCTTGGAAAATCTACATTTAATTCCCTTGCATATGCTATAAATTCCTTTATGAAATCTAAATCTTTTTGACTCAAAGGATTATCTTTTTCTCTTATTGAGGAGGCTGCGATCTCTGCAAACTTTTTTGCATCCGGCTTGAACATAACTGCAAGGATATGAAATCTTGAGAGAAGGGCAGAATCAAAAGGGATTTGTGTTTTGATTAGTCTTGGAGATTTGCCTAAAAGGACTTTGCCCTTTGGATTTGCTGTTGCTGCTAGGCATACATTTGCTGATAGTACTTTGTGCATATCTCCTTTGTCATAAGTGATAAAGCCTTTTTCCATTGCATTATAAAGCGCGCCTAAATCATCTTGTTTTATGAGGTTTAATTCATCTATTGCACATATGCCTCCGTTAGCCAATGGGAGCAGGCCCTTTACTAGTTTTTTTCCTGAGAATGTCATTGATAGGCCTGCCTTGCTAATCCCTGAACCGAGTCCAAAACTTCCAATGGGGCTTAACTCGTAAGAGCTCCTGATTAATTCGGTTTTTCCTACTGCCGGGTCTCCTATAAGAAGGATATGTAGTCTTTCTGTTGAGAATAATTGAATCGCCAATATCTTTTTTATGTCCTCAAAGCCTATGATATTTGGTGCAATAAGAGAAGGAAACTTTTCTATTGCTTCTCTTGAAAATGCTTCAAAGGCTTTTCTTCTTGCAGCCCTCTCTATTTTTTGATTCAGGTATGAAATTCTTTCTTTTGTCTCTTCATCTTCTATCTTTTGCAATATTTGTGGGTATGAGAATTTAATAGATATAAATTGTGAAAGGCCGAGGTCTTGATGAAAAACAGATGCCTGATTCTTTTTAATGAGCTTTTTAACTTCATTAACTTCTTCCTCGGAAAGAAAAGGAATCAACGACTGGAGCTCTTCCTTCTTCTTTGCTGATAAAGGAAGAATAGATTTTAATTTGCTTAGTTTCATCTTGTTAAAGCATTATTTGTTATTTATTAAGTTTGGCTTTTGCTTTTATATTTCAATAGTGATTGCATAAAATGCATCTTCATTAGTTGTTTCCTCTGCATCAGGAATTTCATCAGCGTCTTGAACATAACCAACAACTTCTCTTACATCTATTATCCATTCTTCTTTAACTTTATCAGTGCCGTCTGAAATCTCTGCATATACCTTTTTTTCTCCGGGATATGTGAAGGCAACTGTTATCGAGGTTTTATTTATTATCGGCTTGTCAAACCTGCTGAAATGCCATTCTATAGCTATTGCATCGTCATCAGGATCAGTGGCATTTATGAAGAATGTGATTGGTTCATCAATATAGCTTTCGATGAGCTTTTTAGGAGATGCTTCAATTATTTCAGGAGGCCTGTTGTTATTTTCCAGCTTTATCCTCATTGAATGTGTTGCTTCGTATGAATTTTCTGCTTTAAATCTTAAATATGCAGTTTCAGTTATGCTCTCATTTTCAACTATGTAGCCTGGATTTATGATTAGGAAAGAGCCGACAAGCTCCGCATAATCAGGGCAATCACAGGTTAGCTCATACTCTTCATTTGCTGGTGTATCAATCTTGAACTCTTTTCTTTCTCCTTCCTTTATTTTTATCTCATCAGGCATTGAGAAGAAAGGAGCATAGCTCTCTTTTACATTGAGCTGGATCAATTGAATTGAAGTTGATGCTCCATCAGATGCTATTAAAGAGAGAATCTGCCCATCGTGTTCTTTCTTGGCTTTGAAGCTCAATGGCATTATCTTCCCTTCTTCATTGAGCAGTTCATATTTGATGATACGGGAATCTGAATCTGTTACATTCAACGGAATAGTTATCTTTTCTCCTTCAAATGCAGTTATTTCTTTCAAGGGTTCATCAAACACAGGTGGGAGATTTGAGTTGATAACTTTTATTTTTGTTCTTGTTGATGAGTTATTTAATGAAAATGTTATGTAATGGATTCTTGAACAGAGAGAAGGGAAAAATTTGCACCTCTTTTCATAGAAGTAGGGGGGCTGAACAAAATCATATGGAGGGGTCCAGATGAAGATTCCATCTTCAAATGATGCATTGTCAGGAAGATCTTTTGCTTCAATCTCAAAGTAGGAATTTGAATCTTTAAGAGAAACGCCAAACATAATCGTGCTTCCTTCAAAGGCAGATACTGATCTTGGGGCTTCTATGGATAAAGACTTTGGATTTTCTTCAATAACGATGTTGATTGTTTTTACATATGATTGATTATCTGATGGATTTATTATTGTTACATTCGCGAGATAATTTCCTGCATCGCCTTCTGATGTTATCCAGATGCCATCTGAATTAAAGGGCTCGGAAAAGATTATTTCATAGTCTTCTGAAGTGTTAATTCTTTTTTCAATGTTTAATGCAATGACTTCTCCTTCATATGCTTTGATGTAGTAATCGGCTTGGGCTGATTCTTCTGAACCTTGAAATAAGGTGTAAAAGATGCACAATATTGCTGCGATGACAATTATTGCGAAGATTGTTTTTTTCATTCTTTCACCTCATACTTTAAATATGTTTAACTGAAAGATATTTGAAATATCATCGTTTATTATGTTGATTGTAACCTCCTTTTCTACATGGCTGTCTTCATCTTTTGCATGTATTACGAGTTTATGAGCTCCAACATCATCTGATGTTGAGATATAGCTCAGGTTTGTTTTCCATCCGTCAATCCAATAATTAACAAAGTTTGAATCGGAATCATAGATGTAAAAGGGAAATGATATAGGTTCTCCCACTACTTTTATTACTTCTTCAGGAGCATATATCTTTGGAGGATTATTTTGACTCTCAACATTGATTATATAGTTATAAACTTCTGTTTTGTCTTGACATTCAACCTCTATTATGCTTTCAATCTGATGCTGAAATTCATCTATCCTCAATGTTCCATTTTCTGATACAGGGGGATAATACTTAATAGGAGTTTCAACGCCATTGCAGAAAGCTCTAAAAGGCATTTGAATTGTTTGATTTGGCTGAACAGAGATATTGCTAAAGTTAATTAGTACTATGCTTGAAGCGGTCTCATTTCCAAGTATGCCAAGCTGTTCTAATCTGTCGTATATAAAAGTGTTTGAGAGATTTGCCTTGTTTGAGATGTTATCTATTATCTCAGATACTATATTAAAAGGATCTGAATCTGTGGTGCAACTGGTTAAAAGAGGTAAAATCAGGAATAATGATGCGATAAAGAGCCAATTTTGCAATTGAGGATTTGTTTTGTTTGGTTTTGTTACCATTGATAGATAATAAAAGAACTAGATATATAAAGTTTTTTATTGTTTCTTTTGTTGGGGATTAAAAAAGAGTTAAATTTATAAATGTCATATTCTTTATATCATTTGATATATGATATATGACAATACAGAATTGAGGATTTTAGAAAAGATCTGGCTAAAAGAGGGCATCCACAAGAGGGAACTATCAAAACAGCTTAAGCTTGGGATGCCTTCAATAGACTACGCTCTTAAAAAAATAGAAAGAATGTTGAAAAATAAAAGATCCGGGAATCAAATAAGATATTTTCTAGATTATTCAAAAGAGGATTTGACACCTTTAATTTATATGGTTGAGTATTCCAGAATGAACAAACTTCCTGCAAAAGTAAAACTTGCCATATACGATTTTTTAACAGAAATGAAAGAGAAACCAATAATTGTGGCTATTTTTGGTTCTTATGCTAGAGGAGATTATACAAAAAACTCTGATATTGATGTTCTGCTTGTTTTTCAAAAATTAGAGAATGAAAAACAAATAGAAAATTGGGCAAATAGGGTAAGTATGAGAACCAACATTACTATAAATCCAGTTTACCTTAATTATGACACTTTCAGAGAATCTTTCCATGATTCAAGGAAAAAATTTTTTAAAAATCTCAAAAAAGATAAAATAATTATCGTGGGCATAGAATGGTGGAGACAACTAAAAAATGAGGAAGCCTGACTGGAAAATCTGGTTAAAAGATAAAAAAGAATGCAAGCATTGGTTAGACTATTATATAAAAAAAGAAATTCTTAGAAAAAGTTCAGAAGGAAGGTAAATCAAAATTCATAACGATTGACACTTCTAAAAAAAGAAAAATAAATAAACTATCTTCTAAAGGAACGCAGATATGATAAATTTGTTCATTTTTTTAAGCATGATTTTCTTCTTTACCTTGCTAGTCGGCTGGCTTCTTGAGAAAGCAAGGATTCCTTGGGTTTTTGCATCTTTAATAATCGGACTCGGACTTGGCTTTTGGAATCCTTTTGTTGAGATTACTGAAACAGAGGGATTTGGATTGCTTGCCGATTTAGGGATGTACTTTTTGCTGTTTATGATTGGTTATGAGGTTAGTCTCAAGAACATAAGGAAGAAGAGTGCTTTCTTATTTAAACTAACATTCTTTGCAATTGTTTTTGAAGCAGTTTTTACAGGCATTTTTATTCATTTTTCTATGGGAACAACATGGATTATCTCTTTTGCTGTTTCCTTGTCTTTTGCTACAATAGGAGAAGAGGTAATCTTGCCAATTTTAGATGAATTTAAGCTGTCGAAGAAGAGAATAGGTCAAACAATGATAGATGTTGGGATCATTGATGACATCTTTGATACTATTGTTTTAAGCATAGCTGTGATTCTTATAGGTATTCATTTTAATCAAGAGGTTGATTTGATAGGTATTGTTATTTCTTTTATTGGAATCTTTGCACTCACATCATTCTTGAATGAGATAAATAAAAAAGAGGGAAGATTCCAGCTTCACGATATTGAAAGGACATTCTTTCTTGCTATAGCAATATTATTTTGTTTTATTGGCATAGGAAAGATTGGAGGCATAGAAGAACTTGGAGCTCTCTTTGCAGGGATAAGTGTGCATGCATTTATTCCAAAGAACAGGAGAAAGAACATTGAAGGCCAGTTAAAGGCTATTTCATACGGCTTCTTTATTCCAGTTTTCTTTGTTTCTATTTGTCTTGAATTAGACTTAGCATATGTTTCTAGTTCATGGATACTGGTACTTCTTTTGACATTAATAGCATTGGCTTCAAAGAGCTTTGGAAGTTGGCTTTCTGCAAGGAAGGAGCTCGGAAACAAAAACAGCATACTCTTAGGGATAGGACTTTCCGCTAAGTTTAGCATGACTATTGTAATAACAAAGATGCTTTACGATAGTGCTTTGATAAGCTTAGAACTTTTTTCTTTGATTGTTGTGTCTGGTCTGATCTTCACAATAGGAATTTCACTTGTATTTCCTATATTAATAAAGAGATGGCTTCCTTTGAAAAGCAAAGAATAATAAGCAATGAGCAAGCAATAAGAAGAATATGAAACAGGCAATTGTTGTCAGGAAGGATTTGAAGATGAGCAAGGGGAAGTGCGCTGCTCAGGTAGCTCATGGCGCTGTTGAGGCTAGTTTGGTGACTCTAAAAAGAGATAAAAGGCTTCTTGAGAGATGGAAGGAGGAAGGAATGAAAAAGGTTGTGCTTGGTGTTGCTGATTTAAAAGAACTTCTTGAGCTAAAGAATCTTGCTGAAAAGTTAGGCATTGTACATTATCTTGTCAGGGATGCTGGAAAAACAGAGGTTCCTGCTGGAACTGAAACTGCATTGGCAATAGGCCCTGATGAAGACGAGAAGATTGATTTGATTACTGGGAAGCTTAAAGCGCTATAACCAGAATCAAAATATTTATATATTGCTGTTTACTTTTATACTCATATGATTACAAAAGTAAACGACGTGGATTTGAGAATCTTAAGCCTCTTCACAAAAAGCTACAACAAGGAGTATTACATCAGAGAGGTAGAGAAGCTTTTGGGGATTAGCTCCCGGACGGCTCTTGTAACACTTGCTAAGCTTGAAAAAAAGGGAATTTTGGAATCAAAGATCAGGGGCAAGATCAAAACCTATTCAATAAAGAAGTCTGGCTTATCAAGGGAATATTTTGTTTTGACTGAGCAATATAAGAAAATCCAGTTCTTAGAAAAGAATCAGCTTATCAAGGAAGTTCTTGAAAAAGCAGAAGATAATATGCATGGTATAGTCATTGTATTTGGGAGCTATGCCAAAGGAATCCAAAAAAAGGATTCTGATCTTGATATATTCATCGTAGGCAAGTATGACGAAGATAGAATTAAGGAAGTTGGCAAAAAGTACGGGATTGATATAAATATCAAATGGTATCCTATGAAAATTTTTGAAAAGGAAATAAATACAGATATATTATTAAAAGAAGTCATTGAAAATCACATAATAATAAAAGGTGTGGAAGGATTTGTAGGGAGGGTTGCAAAATGGATCAAATAGTTTGCTGCGGGATTTTGGATTTTTTGCTAATTCAGAAACAGATATTTGAGAGAATAACTATTCGAGAAGGGGAATAACAAATAGGATAAAACAAAAATCTAGATAGATTTATTAGCTCCCTGACATTTAATAACACAAAGATACCAAAAATAGAGTTCAGATGGTCTTTCATCTATCAGGAAGAAAACCATTTGCCTAAAAAAGAAGATTTGAAGAAGAAATAGAGGGTTACTCCTATTATACAGAATATAAGAAAGTATGAGATATTGTTCTTAAGGAAAGGCGTGAAAAGATTATTCAAGATTTGAGAAAGTTTTTTAAACCAGATGATTTTCCTCTTGGATATGGGAAGGATAAAAACAAAGTACATAAAGAGAAAAACAAAAGAGATTATTGATAAGTACGGAGACAAATTTACAACAGATTACGAAGAGAATAAGAGAATCATCACAGAAAACTACAAATTTCTCTCAAAGAAGATAAGAAATATAGTTGCTGGTTATGCAACAAGATTAACAAAAAAATCTGAAAACTTCTAAAAATCCAAAAAGAATATTAAGCCTTTGAACATTCAAGAATTATGAAAGGCTTTAATGATCTTCCAGAAATAAGTGATGCCAATACATATATCTCTATTGCTTTTGAAAGAGCAAAGAAGAAGATAAAGAATGCTGCCAATAAAGATAAGGCTAAAGAGAAATGGTTCAAGGTTTCCGAACTGATTCGTGTTGAGACTGCTGGCAATGTTCTAAGCAGCAGGTTAGGCGAGATTCTCGATAGTTTTCCCAAGATAGATGAGTTGTCCGAGTTTAATAAAGAGTTACTGGGATGCTTCTTCAGTATAAGGGATTACAAGAGGAGTTTGGCAAGAATAGCAAACGCCAAGGCAAGAATAGGAAAGATTCAGAAAGAGATTCTGAGGAAGCTAAAGAAGACAGAGAAGCCTTTTGAAAGTATGAAATTAAGGAAAGAGGCATTTGGCAGATTTGCTTCAATCATGAGAAGTATAGATAATGCATTTTATAATCTTGAACAATACAGAAGAAGCTTGAAAGATTTTCCTCTCGTGAAAGAAGAACTATTTAGTGTTTGCATAGCCGGCTTTCCGAATGTTGGTAAATCTACGCTTATGAAAAGGCTTTCTGGAGCAAACATAGAAATCAACAATTATTCTTTTACTACAAAAAAACTCTTGATAAATTTCATAAAGTATAGGGAGCAGTTAATTCAGCTTATTGATACTCCGGGGAATTTAGACAGAAAAGATAAGATGAATTTGATTGAGAAGCAGGCAGATATAGCTGTTAAAAAGCTAGCTAATTTTATTGTTTTTGTTTATGATGCAACAGATGTTAGAAATCAGGAGGGACTGCTCATAAAAACAATTAAGATTGGGAAACCTTTATGCGTTTATATAAGCAAGACTGATTTAATTGATGATGTTAAGGCAGGGGCATTGAAGGAAAAGATAAAGAAAATAGTTGGAAAAGAGAGCTTAGTTTTGACTAATCCAAAAGATGTTGAGGATGCAATAATTTCAGAGTTTAACAAATGGCTTGGAAAAGAGATTAAGAAAAATAAAGAGAGAAAAAGTTAATTTGTTTTTTTCTTTTTGGTTGATTTACTTCCTTCTTCTTTTATGTATAAAACATGGGTTGGGAAAGGAATTGTTATATTGTTCTTATTTAGAGCTTCATAGATTAGTTTCCTTGCTTCTAGCCCTGCTTCATATCTAAGGCCTCTGTTTGGAACCCAAAATTTGGCATTAAAATTCAACGAGAAATCGCCAAATGAATCAAATGTTACGCTTGGAGCAGGATCATCTAGGCAATTCTTAACCTTTTTTATTGAATCTAAGACAACCTTTTCAACTTTATCAACATCAGAGCCGTAGGCAACTGAAAAAGGAATGACTGCTCTAACAGGAGGGTTCGGTCCTTCAACATTGTGAATCTTTGAATTGGCAAGGATTGAATTCGGGAAGATGATAGATTCATTATCCCATGTGCGAATCTTTGAACTCCTTAAAGACATATCATAAACAATGCCGGAAGTGCCGTCATCAAGCTGAATCATATCTCCAACCTTTAGTGTCTTGTCAAGGATTAATGAGATTCCTCCAAACAGATCTTTTAGACTATCCTGAACAGCAAGGCTGATTGCTAACCCAACAATGCCCAATGCTCCTAAGAAAGGACCTATCTTAACTCCCCAGATTGAGAGGATTATTAAAAAACCGATTATTGCTATGGCTGCCTTTGCCAAGTTTGTGAATAAAGGAAGCAATGGATTCTTTACAGAGATGTCTTTTTTCTTAGAATAGAGTCTGTTAAATAATTCTATAAGCATTCTGGAGATATGAACGCTAAAGAATAGGATAAATACTGTCAGCACAGAGTAAAAAATCTTATCAACATATTCTGGTATTACAGAGAAGTCAAGGGTATAACCAATCGCAATCCTTGCTGCAATAAGGATAAATAACCACGAAATCCAAGGCAATGCCTTCTCAATTAATACATCATCGGTCTTTATTTTGGTTTTGCTCGCAAGTTTCAGAAGTCTTTTCTTGAGGAATCTTTGAACAATAAGGCCAATTATAAGAACTCCTATAAAAATTATTATGCCTATTACAATATCAAAGGCAATACTGTTTTGTAAAAGTTCATTCATTAAAATCACCTAAGATTATATGCTTAAGCTAATTTTTTTGAGAATTTATAAAACTTTCTTAAATGTCAGAAGATTATGCTTTTTCTTCAACAATAGAATATGAGAGAGGGAGTTTTGTATATGCCAGCCTTAATGCTCTTCTCGCCTTTTCTATTCCATCTTCATTCACATAGACGCTCATTAATCTCTCGCCTTCACGAAGCTGCACTGCAATTCCGATTACCTTTCCAAAGGAAAGCTTCATTCCTGTGCTTAATCTATCTGCACCTGCACCAGATGCAAGCGGATTTTCCCTTAAAACATGGTGCGGATATTTTAGGATTTTGAAATGATAAGAAGATCTTCCAAGTGTTTTCTCAAGGAGACGATTTGCACTCACCCTTGCTGATTCTATGCTCTCCTGTCTTATTTGAAGAGGTTGTTTTGACACTAAAGATACTCTGTATTTGAAAGAACCATTTAGATTTCCCATATCAAATCTTGTAATCTTTAGATGAGGTCTTGACTTTACATAAGACTTGCTACGAAACTTTGAAACTCTTGTATAAGGTCTTTCTATGGTCCTATAAGCAACGAATTTTCTTAATCTTGCCATTCTGAATCAAGTGGATTAATAGAGGATTTTTAAAGCTTTTGTTTTGAATCTTTTTCCTGAGTGCTGATTTTATTTATGTTTTTCTCAAGCCAAGCCCTATGGCCTTCACCTGTTACAACCAAAATCTTTTTATCAGGAAACTTTGAATGAAATTCTTCCAGTCTCTTTTTCATATAGCGGTTTCTTTCTTCTATAAGGACATTGTATAAAGAAGGGTATCTCTTTTTCATCTCCTGAATTATCTTTTCTACCTGTTTCTCATCGGGAACCTTTGAGATGTCTATCTGGACTCTTTCTTTTTTTGAGAAGGGAGCGAAGATTATTTCTTTGAAGATTGTAAAGCCTTCTTTAATACCAAATGCCTTTGACAGATGCCTCATAGTGATTCTTATGTCCTGATCAATAAGTAATATAGGAAGAGAGTATTCTCTTGCCAATAGCACTGCCTGTTTCATCTCTGATCCTGGTTCTACTCCAACGATATTGCCAAGCCGTTTTTGGATTCTATGACCAATCTTGACAAAAAGAGCTCCTATAAGTCCTATTTGAGATATTAAAGAGAATAAAGAGGGCTGGCTCTTCTGCTTTGAAAACAAGCTGGATAATCTGCCCCTGTCCAACTCTATTGCTATCACATTAGGAGAGAACTCATCAAAGGCCTTTTTGATCTCATCAATGCTTTCCTTTGCAATATGAGATGTGCCTATGAAAAGAAAAGGACTATTCCCATCTTTTGATGTTTTATTAAGCATTTTATCCATAAAAAACACAAAATATAAAAGTTTAAATATTAATCGTTAATTAAAGAGATATATTAAGCGTGGAGGGATAATTATGCTAAAGATGAAGAAGATTAGTACAACGTATGATATGAAGGTATTTACCGATGAAGGGGATTATTTTGGAGATGTTGAAGAATCAATAATAAACGGAAACAAGATATATGGCTGGAGGATAAAGGCTACTAAGAGTTCTGTATTGAATAGGGTAATAAGCAATGCAAAGGGGGTCATAGTGCCTCATCAGCTTGTTAAGGCAATAGGCGATATTATGCTTATATCAAAATCTGCCGTGCCATCTTATGAAGGCAAGGAAGAACAATAGGGCTTTTTCTTTTTAAATTTCTTTATATTTAACTTGTTTATTAGACATCTGATAGAGAATGCACCAGTAGTTTAAGGGCATGACTCCAGCTTCCCAAGCTGGCAATCCGGGTTCAAATCCCGGCTGGTGCATATCATGAATTTAGTTTAATGGCGGTTGAAGACTAAACAAGGTTTATATAGTTCTGTTATTCTTATCAATAAAAGAGGTGATTTTTATGAGTGAAGTCATTAAGAAGAGGAAAGAAAATAAAACATGGATAGGCGCTATTGTTTTAGTTTTGCTATTTACTGCAGCCCTTTCTTTTATAACTTTTAATCTTGAGGTTGAACTGCAGGAAGGAGAAAATGTTCTTGAGGTTTCAAAGAGGATTGAAAGAGAAGAGATGCCAGATAAGGCAACGATAAGATTTTCTATCGTAAGCTTGGATGGAGATATAAATAAGGCATTGCAGAAGAATAGCGAGATAAACAACAGGATAATGATGCATTATGAAGTGAGAGATGATTTAACGATTTCAACTACAGGATACAGTATTCAGGATAGAAAAGAATGGAATAAGAGCTCTGAAAAATATGATGTTCTTGGCTATGAAGTTTATAATACATTAAGCATTGAAACAAAGAACCTTGATGATTTAGGAAATATTATCAATGAAGTCATAGGAATGGAAGCAAATCGAGTTGAAAGCGTAGCCTTTGAGATTTCAAACGAGAAGAAGGAAGAGCTATACAAAGAGATGTTAGAAGAAGGGGTTGAAAAGGCAAAGGAAGAAGCTGAGATGATTGCTGATATGATGGAAAAGGAGATTAAGGAGATTGCAAATATATACAAGAATGAGGCTGGGACTTATCCAATTTATTTAAGGAACGAGGCCTTGCTTAAAGATCAAGCGATTGATGCCGAGGCTCCAATAATATCTCCGGAGAAACAGACATTGGCACTTGATGTGATTGTAAGCTTTGAATTGAAAGACTAAGCAAATTTTTTCTTTTTTCTATTTCTTTTTGTATTTTTCTTCATCAAGAAAAGAGATTAATTGCTCCAATTTCTTTTTTGGTTTTGAATCATACTTGCCCTTTAATTCGTTTAGATTGTATGATGCTCTATTCTTAAAATAATTCCCTAATTCAAGATATGAATCGTCTGATTTGTTTTCATACCAAACTGAGGAACGAGCTGCCTGAAGCAAATCAACATAAGACGCAAACAAAGGATAATTTTCCTTTATCTCCCTATTCTTAATTTTCTTACTCCTTTTTACTGAATCGTACGCAAAATCAACTCGGTCATCGATAGTTTCAGATATATCTGGTTGTTCTAGCAAATAGGCAATATCAAAGAGGTAGTTTGCCCATGCTAACCTTTCAAAATCAATTATCTTAGTTCCAAAATACTTTGAAAAGATAAAGTTTCCTGAGTGAGGATCGCCGTGAGATAAACTCCTTTCCATATTATCTAATTCTTTAAAGATGATTGAAAAAGCATCTATAATATCGTCTTTCATTGAGGAAAAATCAGATGATTTTTCTAATTTTCTCGTCAATTCATCTTCATAGTTGTATTCCGGAAGAGAATCAAAACCAAGAGCTGAGCTATTTTCAGTAATGAGATTCATCAAGCCAAAAAGAACTGATAAAGCCTCTGAAGAAGCATAATTTGACTTTGAAGGATTCTTTAGATAATCTCTAAGCAATTCTCCGTCAAAGAACCTCTCTGCAAGGTAATATTCATCTCCAATCTTTCCAAAATAAAAAGGCCTTGGCATTATTGATTTATCTTTTAGTAGTTCAGAGTAATATATCTTATTCAAGATATTAAACTCATTTTCTATGCTCGAAGGCTCTTTACTTTTCTTACCAACAAATAAGAGATTAGGAAGATAAGGGGCTTTCCCTATAAAGACATCGTTTGTTGAATCAGGCTTAGAATAGACTGTGAAAAGACCTTGCTTCAGGAAGTTTTCAAACCATTCTTTATAGATTTCTTTTGCCTCTTCTTCTGCCTTCAATTTTAGATGAGCATTCTTTTTAGAGTACAGTTCATTCTCAAGGATCATCCCTTGAATAAAATCCAAAGTCTCTTTTGATACCTCTTTTTCAAACAAAGGCAGTAATTCTCTGAATGCATTTATAGGCCGATTCTTTTCAGAATCAGCAGTTCCTCTTGCTATCAAAAAAGTAGCTCTCCTCATTTGATATTGATGCATCTTTCCAAATTGCTTTGAAATAGCATTTCTTATTTTTGGAAATGAAACATAAAAAGAGCTTAAGGTGTTGTAGTCTATGAACCTTGCAACCGCTTCTCTTTCAATTAGAGAATTAGAGAAACTCACCATCATCACATAAAGTTCATTTAAATAATGTTCGACATCTAAATCATCTGCATAAATCAATGACTTTGAAAAATGAGAAATAGGCTCAAAAGGAGTCTCAGAAATCACCTCATCTGCTAATTTTAAAGAGCGTTTTTTAGACCTATAATAACTACTGCTTGCTTTAAATTCTCTATTAAGTGATTTAAAGTAATTTTTTATCCCCGAAATAGTTTCGCTAAAAGAAGGATTATATTTTATTGATTTTTCAAGAATTTTCTTTGCTTCGTTGTAAGAATTAGGAGTGCTTCTTACTAGATGAGCAATTGGCTTTATTAAAACAGTAGGCACAAGAACATAAAAAAGACTTTCCATGGTTCCTAAAGAATCCATCATGTCTAAAAGTTTTGAATAGTAATAACCTAAGGCCAGAAAGATAGGCAAATCAGGAGCTACAGAAATTGATGCAGCAAAAGTATTTATCAGAAATTTCCTTAACTTTTCTTTCATTAAGTTATAATTTTTTAATCAATTTATATTTAAAATTATCTCTTTATAAGCTTTGGTTCATCCTCTAAGAGGTTTACTATTGTAGAAGGGGTGCCTCTTAAATAACCATCATCAAAAGCATAATGAACACTAATCATGCATTTGTCTGAGGCTTCTTTTGGATGTTGAAGCAGTTGGTTCTCGTTTAATGTAGCTGCAGTACTAACAAAAGGAAGGCCAATCTCCTTAACGAAATCGGCAATCCAATGCATCGGTATCCTTACACCTATTGTGCCTAAGCCATTGTTTACATAACGCGAAACAGCATTTTCATTCTTCAACTTAAGTATCAAGGTATATGGCCCGGGAAGTTTCTTTAACCATTCTTCATCTTTTTTTGTAATTGTGCAATTCTCTTTAATCCATTGCATAGAAGGAGCTAATATTGAGAAAGGACGCTGAAAATCGTTTTTTATCTCTCTTATTTTTTTCACGGCATCGTCATCCTTTGCATTGCAACCAAATCCATATATGGTATCTGTCGGATGAAGCACGATCTTACCTTTCTCAATCTGTTTAAATAGATGAACTTTGTTAATAAACACTTCTTCCTTTGTCAGGATTTCCATGATGGTTTAGGGAATTTAAGAATTTTTAAAAACCTTTCGTTATAATGCTAAATGTTCTTTATACTCATTCGATAGGCTTCCTGACTTAGAGCAAAGTTGTTTATTGCATTTATGAGCTCTTTGTATTCTTCCCAGTTCAAATAATTTTTAGTTCTGAACATTTTTATCACCAAAAAAAGCAAAAAAAGATTATGCGGACAGATGATAGCCCTTCAAAAAATTAAGTTCAGCGAAGTCAATCTCATCATCATCGTAAAGATAATCAAGGCCTTCTAAATCATATACATCGTATTCAGCATTTTCTGGTTCATCAACAATTTTTATTTCCTCAAATTTCATATTCCACCTCTTAAAAAATATTATAAAGCTCTTTTATTGCTATCATTTATTGCTATCATTCCGCCAAGATTAAACCATGTTTCATCACCTTTCTTCTTTAATTGACACCTCCGTTGCATTTTGCACTGCAACGATGCATTCTTATTCAAACAAAGTTGTTTCTGACTCAGGGAAAGATCCATCTATCAGAAAACTGATAGTCGAAGCTCTCCTGATTTATTGTCTCCTGTGTCATCTTCCTAATCTGCGAATAAAACAAATTTTTTATTGTCTCTTGGCTAAGATCATTCATTTTCATCACCGTAAAGAATTCTAGGATTGGAAGTTTAAATATCCTGTTCGCGCAGATGTCCAATGACCAATGGAAGAATTATTAGTATAATGTTTTTTCTTTATTTTTTGTTCAATTCTTCTCTTAATATTTGATTTATTTCTTTTCCATCTGCTCCTTTTAGGGCTGCCATTGCCTTACCCATTAGAAAACCGAAGCTCTTATCTTTATTCTGCTTAATTATCTCCTTTATCTTCCTTCTTATCTCTTCTTCAGAGATTTTATTCATAGAAAGTTCTTCTAGATTTACATTTTTTCCTTTGCCAATATCAAAATAGGCATCTTCAAGTTGTTTCTTTGTAATAGTGCCTGAATCCAGAAGAGAAATAAGCTTCATTATATTTTCTTCGCTTATGTTTTTAGAATCAAATAGATTTTCCTTCTTTTTGAATTCCTTTGGCTTAGAGAATAATAATGTATAGATATAACTTGCTTTTTGTTTTGAATTATTCATTAGTTTAAAAAAGAAATCTGATTTTCCTGATTTTGCAACGATTGTTGCTTCTTCTCTTGGAAGGCCTAAAGCCGTGATTTTCTCAATTACATCTTTTATTGAAGGGGCTTTTTTAACGCTTAACTCTTCTAGAAATATTGAAGGCACATCTGTTTCAGGATACATTCTGGCCGGGCCGGGCATTGGTCTTAGAAAGGTTGTTGTTCCGTCTTGTTTTGCAGCCCTAACCTCGCTCGGAATCTTTTTCATTAGCATTTCCAGTCGCTCTAAAGCCTTTTTTATGAATATCCTGCATTCTTCTTCTTTTCCTGCAACAAGGATAAAAGAGTCTTCTTTTTTTATGTTCAGCATTTTCTCCAAAGAAGATAGCTCGGCTTTTGTTATGCCATAGTTTGGCAGTTCATCACGATGAAACAAGCCATTCAAAGAAGAATATGTCTTTGCATAATCAGAGATTTCTGTGCCAATTCTTCTTCCCTGAAGTATTTCAGTTCCTAATATGCCTGAAAATCCTTTTAATGGAACTGCGAATGACTTTCCTTGCTCGAGTTCTTTTTTCAATATATTGCTTTTTGTTTCCTTGAATATTTGGCTAACATCAACTGGATTAGAGAAATTTGAATCTATTTTTCCTGATTTTTCTCTTTCTTTTAATTCATCTATGACTTTCAAAAGGGAGAGTTGTCTAATTGCTTCGTTATATGCTAATTTGTCAAGTTCTTTCAGGTTTTGAGCTCCTTTTATCTCTATCCTTGCTCCTCCTTTTATTGAGAGATTAACATCCTGCCTTATTGTTCCTAATCCTCTTTTAACTTTCACACTTCTTAGAATTAATCCTATCTCTTTTGCACATTCTTTCAATTCTTCTGGTGATGCAAGCACAGGGGCTGTCGTAATCTCAACAAGAGGAATGCCAAGCCTAGATAAATGATATATATCCTTAGAAGAACTTCGTTTAATCAACTTTGCAGAATCCTCTTCAAGACAGATTGTTTCTATAGGAACTTTTTTTGATTTTAGCTTCACAAAGCCATCAGTGGCAATAAGAGCTGTCCTTTGAAAGCCTGCTGTGTTTGAGCCATCTATTACTATCTTTCTCATGAATTCTATTGAATCCACAATTTTTGCATTGAAAAGATGTGAGACCTGAATAGAAATCTCTAATGGCTCTTTTGAGATTTCATGCGGTGGCTCTTCGTCAAGCTCAACTAAGCATGAACTATTATTGCTTCCTCTATACACGAAGGATTTTGATTTTTCAAGTTCATGCAACGCAGCGGGGTCAATCTCGCCCATCTCGCTCTTAGATATGTTAAGTCTTCTTTCAATCTCAAAATCATATTTATCTTCATTATCGCCTTTGCAAGAGCAGAACAACTTTTGAGTGTCTAACTGCTGGTGTATCTCAAGACCTGCCTTAAATCCTATCTTGCTGAAATCATTAATCTGCATCAATGTAATCATCCTCGTAAGGAGATTTCATTGAGAGCTCTCCTCTTAGATTTTTATTGTATAGCTCATAGATTTCTTCTTTCTTGAAATTAGACATAAGAAAAGCAAGTTTCATAAAGGCAGTTTCAGGAAGCATGTTTGATTCATGGCCAAGGACACCAAGTTCTTTTAGTTTCCTCCCTGTTGAATATACATTCAGGCTTATCCTGCCGAACAAAGTCTGGGGAGTTATTGCAATAATTACCCCTTTTGATATTGCTTCTTTTATTAACTTGAGAATGAATTCGTTTTCATCGTTTAATCCTATATGGCCGAGGCCTGTGCCTATGATTATTGCACCATCCATTTTCAATATTCCTCCTAATTCCTCTTTGCACATTGAAGGATGGACATAAAACATGCCTATCTTCAGGTTTGGATTCATAGTATAGAACTTAGGGGCTTTATTTTGATTTTCTTCTTTTGACAGCCATTCAATACTGTAATCCTTTAGAGAAATCCTTGCTAATGCCTCTGTATTTATTGGTTTAAATGCATCTCTTCGTGAGCTGTGCATCTTCCTGGCATTTGTTCCTCGAAGGATGAGGCAGCTATTATCTGAAGAGCTTTCATGAATACATATAAAAACGCCTTTTGATTCTGATTTTAATATGAAATGGACGGCTGCCATCAGATTAGACTTAGAATCTGAGGAAGGTCTATCGGAGGAACGCTGAGAGCCAACAAGGATTATTGGTAATGGAGGATTTTCTATAAGGAATGAAAGGGCTGCTGCTGTATAATGTAACATGTCTGTTCCATGCGTAATGATAATGCCTTTTGGTTTTTTCTCTGCATTTAATGCATCTTTTATGGCTGACACGAGCTTGTTTAAATCAGAAAAACGGAGATTCTCTGAAAGCATTCTTGAGACAAGCTTGCTTTCAATATAAACTAGGGTGCTCAGCTCTGGAAACAAAGAGATGATTTCTTCAGGCTCAAATAAAGGACTTACTCCTCCTAGCTCATAATCAACCTTTGAAGCTATAGTGCCGCCCATATGAAGGATTGTTAACTTTGGTAATTTCTTATTTAGAAGAGGTTTCTTATTTTCATTTTTTACTACTGGTTTTTCCTTAATTGGCTTTGCATCTCGAACATTCTTTTTAAAAATTCCGACATTATAACCATTCTTTAGTTTTATGATAATTCTTTCTTCTTTTATTGAGATTACCCTGCCTTCGTATTCTCTCCCGTCTTTAAGAGATAATTGAACCAGTTGCCCTGTTTTATAGTTCATTCTTAAAAGTATTGTATGTCTGTTTTATAAAATTATCTATACATCATGATAATTAGGAAAGGAGATTTCAAACCTGTTCTCATTGATTTAATAAAATACGCTCCAAAAGAGGCTTCTGAAGTTGTAACAGATTTTGCAAGGGCAACACTCCTGCTTGGCTTGGACAAGACTAAGGATATATTTGCAGACTTATGGAAGTTTATAGCAACAATATCATTTAAAGATTCATTAGAATTCTATTATGGAAAGAATATTGAATATTATTTATCTATTGAAGAGGAAAAGAAAGAAGCACAATTAGCTATCACAAATCTTGTCAGGGCTAGAGAAACTCAGGCAATATGATCTAAAAGCACAACCTTTAAATATATGGGCATAACCCATAGTAATATGGTTAAAAACCATAAAAATGAAAAAATAGAAATTCTGAGACTATTGATTAAGAATGCTGATAAGGATTATAGCATAAGGCAACTTGCTATTCTGAGAAAGATAAATTATAAATCGGCATATGAGGCAGTAATGAAGCTTTATGAAGAAGGAGTCATTAATATTAAGAAAGAAGGCAACAACTCTAGGATCAGTTTCAATTTCAGCTTCAATGAGAGTGTCTTTATAGCAGAGAAAGAAATAAGAGAAGCTTTTCTTAAAAATAAAGACTTTAGCGTGCTTTACAAGAGAATTGATGAGATTGATAATCCTTTCTTTATTTGCCTTGTTTTTGGCTCTTATGCTAAAGGCATTACCCATAAAGGTTCTGATCTTGATATCTGCACAATTACAAATGAGCGAGAGGTCATTAAAGAGATTAATAATATCTTTGACATTACACCTTTTGAGATTCATTCGCTTGAATTCAGTTCTAAAGAATTCAATAAAATGTTAAAATCAAAAGATTACAATATTGGGAAGGAAATTGTTAAAAACAAAGTCATTCTAAAGAACATAGAAGCATTTTATGAGTTGATAAAGATAGATCGAAGGATATGGAATCATGGAAAAATGAATCTTTGAGTATTGAAGAAATAATAAAAAAATTAAAAGCATCTGAAAATTGAAAGAATCTTTTATTTCTATAAAAGAGGAAATTTTAAAAACTATTTAATTTATGTAATGCTGATGATAAATAAATTGAGATTTCCAATGATTTTGGTTAATTTCAAGGCCTATAGAGAGGCATTTGGAATCAGGGGTTTTGAGATTGCAAAGGCCTGCTTTGATGTAGCGAAGAAACAAAAGATAACTATGGGGGTTGCAGTTCCTTTCACAGAACTAAACAAGATTTCCAAGATCAAGCTTCCTCTGTTTGCCGAGCATTTTGATCCGGGAAGTCTTGGAGCTAACACAGGATATGTTCCTATACAAGCTATTATAGAGAATGGTGCAATGGGCAGCCTGATAAATCACTCTGAACATCCAATGAGCTTAGATAAGATAAAAGAAGCTGTCGAGGAAACAAAAAAGAATAATATAATATCTATTGTATGCGTCCCGAACCAGCAAATCCTTGAAAAGGTAGTTATGTTTAAACCCGATATTGTTGCCCTAGAATCTCCAAAGTTAATAGGAAGCAGGAGTGCTATAAGCAAGGAGATGCCTGAAGCGATAAGAAAGGCTGTAAAAACTGCAAGAGAACATTCAATAGCTTTCCTTTGCGGTGCAGGAATACATTCTATGAGTGATGCCAAAAGGGCAATTGAAGAGGGAAGTGATGGCATACTTATTGCCTCTTCTGTAATGAAAGCGAAGAATCCTTCAAATGTTTTGACAAAGCTTTGTTCAGGCCTAAAAGGATAGAAAAAGATTTAAATAACAAGCAATTTTAAGAGGAAATAGCCTTAATTTTCATGGATTCATCAGAAATAAAAGAAAGGGTAAGGAAGGAATATGACGAGTTTGCAGAAAGATATGCAATTGCAAACTTTGATAGCCCGCTTCAATACCAATTATCTGAGTTCTGCTCTCTTCTAAAGAAAGGAGCAAAGATCCTTGACGCAGGATGCGGCCCTGCAAGAGATGTTGAATACCTGAATGAAGAAGGGTTTGATGCTTTTGGCATAGACTTTTCTAAAGAGATGGTTAGGATTGGAAAAAATCTGGTGCCTAAATGCAATATTGAAATTGCAGATTTTCTTGAGAAGGAATTCAAAGAAGAATCCTTTGGAGGGATATGGTGCAATGCCTCTTTAATTCATATACCAAAAGAAGAGGTAAAAGGAGCATTATTGAAGTTTTATAAATGGCTTGAACATGACGGAATTTTATTTTTAAGTATGATAGAAGGGAAAGGACATAAAGAGATAAGGATAAAAAGATTTTATCAAAATCCATTGCCTGTATTTTTCTACGAATTGGATGAATTGATGGGGCTTTTAGAGGAAGCAGGATTTGAGATTATCAAGCATCATAGAGAATACGATTTTGAGAATCATTGGATTGATTTTTTCTGCAAAAAGCCTTAAATTCTTATGAAGAATGTTTCTGTTGCAACTTTTTCTCTTCCTGTTGTTATAACTTCAACTTTAAAAGAACATTTTGATTCTGAACTGAAAACTGGGAATACCTTTAAATCTTCTCCTACTGGAATATTATCAGGTATTATGAAATCATTTCCTTCTTCTTGAAACAATCCTTTTAAATTTTGACATTCTGTTGTGTTCTTTATAACGATCTTATCAATCTCTTCTCCAAAGATGTTTGAAACCCATATGAGATAAGAAGCTGTTTCTCCCTTATCAATCTCTCGAACCTGTGGATAAACACAGATGCCATTTCTTTGAAGGTCATTTGAACAACGGGCACTGGCAATCAATTCGTTTTTTTCCTTCTCTGAAGCCTCTATTAATTCGCTTCCTCCTTCGCCTATATTTGTAACTAAAGAGATAACTATACCGAGCATAGCTAATCCTAAGATTAGCATTACTATAGTATTGATTGCCAGCTCTATTCCTGTCTTGTTCATTCTATTCTGAGATTGAAACGCTCCAAAGCATACGCCTGTCCATTTGAGGTTACATTAACTTTACAACTATAGAAATCAGGGCTTGCACCTGAAGGATCAATTGTAAAGGGATGCACTATGTTCTCATTTGGATTTAGATTAACCTCTTCTATATAATAAAAATTAATATCGTCAGGATCACAACCATCTTTTATACAATATTCACAATCTATATCAACAGAAAATGTTTCTTGTTCTCCAAAGACATTCTTAATAGCATAATAATATTCTTCGCGATCTGTTGTTTTCATTGTTATCTCTTTTTTATCTAAAACAAGCTTTGCTCCAGAGCTTTCAAGTTTATCATACATCTGACTTTTTACTTCTTCTGTAACATCAAGGGCTTCTGCTCCTTCCCTGACCCTTTGTATAACAAATAAACCTACACCTAGCATAGCTAATGCCAATACTAAAACAACTATCGTGTTTATTGACATTTCTATTGCAGCTTTTTTATTCATTTTTTTCATCATCGCCACCTCGAGATTAGATAAAGCTATATTGATGTAGTTTATTGTGATACTAATATTTATAACTTTCGATTAATAGAAATTTACATGTTAAAACGAGCAAAGTTTTCAGATTTCTCTACAATTAAAAAATCGAAAATATTATAAATAAGCATATCTTACAATAAGAAAGTAAGAAAAAGGAGGGTAAAAATGGCTGTTGAGATGATAAAAATGTCTTCAAAAGGACAGATAGTAATCCCTAAGGACATCAGGACTGAAATATGTGCTTCAGAAGGGACTATGTTCGCTGTAGTTAGCGGAAGAGACAGCATAATTTTAAAAAAAGTAGCGATGCCTTCAAAAGAGGATTTAATCCGCGAACTTAAAGAAATAGCGAAAGAAGGCAGAAAAAGATTAGAAGCAAAAGGTATTAAAGAAGCAGACATACCAGATATTGTAAAGAAGTCAAGAAAAAGATGATAAGCAAAGTTGTATTTGACACGAATGTGTTGATATCTGCTACTTTATGGGATAATAGTGTAGCACAGAAATTTTTATTTAGATGTATAATGGAGAATATTCAAATATTTTCTTCTAAAAAAATAATTGAAGAATATGAAAAAGTCTTAGCAAGAGATTTTGATTATAAGGAAGAAGAAATAGGAGAAATAATTGGGAGAATTCTTCAAGTTGTTAAGATAGTAACTCCAAAGATAAAAGTTGATGCTGTCAAAGAAGATCCAGATGATAATAAAATAATTGAATGTGCTCTTGAATCAAATGCAGAATATATTATTTCTTATGACAAGCATCTTCTAAAGCTGAAAGAATACAAAAGAATAAAGATAGTCCGACCAGAAGAGCTTTAATCCATCTCGGCAGAGATTGTTACTATGCTCTCTTTTGTGCCAGGAGGCTCTGCTGATGGAACCTTCACGGCAAGGTCTATCTCGGCTTCATCTCTTGCATCATCAAAGTTTAGATGGCATATTGCATGTTTAGGCGTGAAATCAAGATAATTCCAGCTAACCATCGTACATCCGGAATCATAAGTAGCTGGTTCAAGGTATTCATCAACTTTATATTGATAGTATTCTGTGTTCATTGGAACAGTTGAAAACATTGGTGTTGCATTTATTGAGACATTTATGAAACAGTTGCCATTATTTCTTATTAAGAATGGTCCGTTTGTATCTCCCGGATCGCTCAGAGATGTATTCTTTGCCTCTCCAAGTTGCATTGTGCCAAAATCTGTTGTTGAATAAACTAATTCTATATCAACATATGGCTGGATAGTGAAATTCCAAGCATCTGATGTGGAAGAAGCTAATTCGGAATCATAAGCTTCAACTTTCCATTCATATGGGGCAATGTCAAGATAATCTGAAGGCGTAAAGCTTTCATCTGATAAAGAGCTAAACTGTAATGATGATGTTCCTGTGCAATAATCAGGATATGGGCAGCTTATTCTGTTTATGTAAAGATTATAATTGACTAAGTCTCCATCTGGATCTTCTGCAGTGTTCCATCTGAATTCTGGTTTTCTGTTGATAACTGAGTTGTTATTATTTGTTGGTTCAATCAATATTGGTTTTTCTGGAGGCGAGTTTTGTATTGTTATCTCTGTTGAGTTTTTAGTATCTGAATCAGCAATACCATCTGATACAGTAATGGAGCATTTCCATCTTTCATCTTTTGCTGTTTCGTTGAAATGTATGACATCTGGCTTGTGAGCGTTTAATCCTGCGATGTAGTTTGAATAGATTTGCTCTGGAGAGAGAGCGTAGTTGTAGATTTGAACTTCATCGATGAGACCGTTGAAATAACCAGAAGTTACATCAGCAACTCCAATATATAAGTCTTGATTACTCACAGCCATAGCTGATTGGGTATCCGTTCCATCTAGTTTACCATCAACATAAATGAACATATTGCCAGTTTCATGATCCCAAGTTCCTACTACATAATGCCACGCCCCGTCATTAAGTATTGTATTTCCATTTAGTTCAGAATATCCTGCTCCTAAATCTCCTCCATAGATGCCAAATTCAACAACATTGCCTTCAACACCAAGTCTATATCCTCTGGAAGGACCTACCTGTGTATCAATCATCCATCCGTTAGAAACTGTAGTTTTAATCCATGCCGAAAGAGTTAAAGATGTTGTAATTTTAAGGTTATTACTACTCGGAACTCTTATGTAATCATTTCCGTCAAACTGATAACATCCACCAGAAATGCAATCGCTTCCGCTCTTGTATGTTGGAGCAGAACTTGAACTGCCACCACCAAGGGTTCCATTATTCTGATAAGGAGAATAATCACGGATTGCTCCTGCTTCTATTGTTGAAATATTGTTATCAAAAGGCATGTTCAATACCATAACCGAGCTGTCGTTCCTATACCAATTGTAGATATAATTCATATTATCTCCATCTTCATCGTATGGATTGTTTGGTGAGCATGCTAAATCATTCTGTGTATATGTCTTATAAGTCATATTGTATATTTTTTCTATTTCTTCTGCTGAGAGAGCACGATTGTAGATTACTACTTCATCGATAATGCCTTTGAAATATGAATCTGCAACCCAGTTACTTCTACCTATATAATTATTAGTTCTAACTACAGTATTTAAACCAGCT
>JASGME010000015.1 GCA_030156615.1 Candidatus Woesearchaeota archaeon
TTCAATTGTTTCATTAAAACTTTCATTCGTAATATTTGTGATTTCTGTAGTGTTTGTAATATTTATTGTTTCATTTTCTGTTTGAGGCTCAGTTTGATTCATAGTTTGGTTTATTTCAGCAATAGTTTCATTGATTGTTTCATTTGTTGTCCCATTAATTTCTTCTTCAATAACTCCTTCTGTTTCGTTTGTTGCATTGTTTTCTTCTTGCGTTTCATTCATTGGCAGAATTGTTTCTTCCGTTTCCTCTATTCCTTCTACATCTTCAACAACTTCAGGCGTCTCATTGATTATGCTTATATTGCTTCCTTCCTCGGATGTTTCATTTTCTGTTGTTTCTTCTACTATTGTTCCATTCTCTTCCGCATTCTTTGTTATGTTGTTTTCTTCAATATCTTCTGTTTGATTTGAAATTTCTACCGCAGTCGCATTTTCAGAATCTAATGTTTCGTTCAATGAACTCTGATTCATTATTGGGGTTTGGTTTAATGATTCTGTTGTTTCATTGCTATCAATGGCAAAATAGCCTGTAATTCCAGATTCTCTAAAACCGTTGAATCCAAATATTGCTAACCCGATTAATCCAGCAATAACAACAAGAATGGCTATGTTTTTGCTTTGAATTCTCTTCTTTTTCGGAAGATTTTTTCTTGCTTTTATCTGATTCTTTTCTGTTTTTTCTTTTTCATTTATTTTTGATGAATGAATTTCAATGGAGCTTTCACTCTCAAGTCTCTTCTTTTCATCGTAAAGCTCAAGAAGTCTTTTATCTATATCGTAATAACCAAGTTCATTTTTAAGCCTCTTTTTGTATTCATCAAAGCTTATTTTGTCGTTAAGGTAGTCTTGAGAGATTCGTTCCCTTGCCTCTTTAATCTTTAATATCTCTTTATTTATTTCTTCAATTCTTTTTCTCTTAGCTTCTTCATCAACCATCTTTAAAGCACTCTAGTTATCACTACCATTAAGTAATTTTAATAGTTTGCCTTTTTAATTGATTTTTTTAGAAATTTATTTTATTCTTTCAACAGTTTGCTTGCTTCCACAGGCCTTACATACCTTTATTGTTATCCCTTTTTCATTCTTTAAAACTGTATCTGATTTTCCACAAACAGGACATAGAACAAACTCTTGAACATACTTTTCTATTTTTTGGTTGATCTTTTCAGAGGAAACCTTGGTTTTTATTATAGCAGCGCTATCACTAATTTCTCCCGGAGATGCCAGTTCTCTTAAAATAAACTTCAGGAGATGCTCAGGATCTCTGTTTATTTTTTTGGCAATTAGATGAAAATTATTTATTATTGTCCAGTTGCCTTGAACATGACCTTTCACCTTAGGTATCTCAAATCTGTCATTGTTCTCCTTGTTTTTTGGAGTTTCATTAATAGCAATTTCAAGCATTTCTTCATAGTTCATCTTTATCATCTCCTATTTCCTTTATGGCAAGCATCACATCCTTTTTCATGATTGTTTTCCTGCCTGCGTTTAATGCAATCAATCTTGATATCCTTGCAATATCTTTTATGTTCCTTTCAAGGATGAACTTTAATTCCCTGGCAGCTTTATCAGATACTCTATCTGCTCCCTCTCTTTTTATTAATTCATAGACTGCATTTAGTGGCAATATTCCATATGTCATATAAAAAGGGAAGAGTAAGAGGTTTAAATTATTTTGCAATTCTTCATGGTTAGTTTTATATATTCAAGGATTACTAGTGATGTTGATATGTATAAAGCGCTTAATAGAAAGGCAAAAGGCATAAATGGGGAGAGAGAGCTTATCCATCTTTTCTGGGAAGCAGGCTGGGCAGCAATACGGGTTGCCGGTTCTGGTTCATCCAGATTTCCTTCACCAGATGTGCTGGCAGGAAATAGTATTAGACGTGTTGCAGTTGAAGCAAAGGTTGTGAATGGCAAAACAAAATACTTTTCCAAATCTGAGATTGATGAGCTAAAGAAATTCAGTAAGGCTTTCGGAGCTGAATCCTGGATTGCAGTTCGATTTTCTGGCAAGGATTGGCTCTTTATTAATCCTGAGGATTTAAAGGAGACCGATAAAGGATTTTCTATAACTCTTGATAAGGCAGTAAGCTTTGGCCTGATATTTTCAGAATTTATCTCTTATTAATTTTTATGAGGCCAATGCATTAAGTCTAAATCTTTAACTTCATAAAATCGTAGGCTGCTTTAGTATTCTCAAAAAGGTTCTTTGCTTCTTTAAGAAGTTGGCCTGCACTTAGATATCTCTGTGAAAAATGAGTCAGGATAAGGCTTTTGGAATTGCTCGCCTTGGCAATCTCTGCAACCTGACTCGCCGTGAGATGCATATAATCTTCAGCCTTTTTTGCATCTTCATCAGAATATGTAGATTCAGAGATTAGCAAGTCGCAATTTTCAGCAATCTTGTATGCATTATCGCACATCTTTGTATCTGAGATGTATCCTATTACCTTTCCTTTCCTTATCTCTGAAACATCTTCCAATCTTATCTCTCTTCCTTCGTAGATAATCTTTTTCTCTTCAAGAAGCTTGTTCAGATGAGGCCCTTCTTCAATCTTATGCTCCTTTAATTTGCTCTTTAAAATTCTATATTTGTCTTTTTCCTCAAAGCGATAACCAAAACAAGACACAGAATGATTTAGCTTGTAGGCTTTTATTACTAAGTGATCAGTTTCCTTAACAATCCCTTCTTTGTTTTCATAAACCTCATAGTCTATTGTGGCTTCAAAAGGAAATATTTTGAATAAGGCTTCAACCTTCTCTTTAGTTCCTTCAGGCCCAAATATCTTCAAAGTATTTTTGTAGCCCTGAGCTCCCAATGTTTGAATAAGTCCCGGCAGTCCTAAAACATGATCTCCATGCCAATGTGTAATAAAAATATCAGAAATCTTCTGAGGATTTATCCCTGCTATTCTTATTTGTCTCTGTGTCCCTTCGCCGCAGTCAAACAGCATGCAATCCCTTTCTCTTCTAAGGAAAAAAGAGGAATGGTTCCTTTCCTTTGTAGGAGCCATTGCAGATGTTCCTAAAAAAACAATCTCAATCATTTTAACAGCAAAACCAGTTAAGTTATTAAAATTTTGGGATTTTTATCCTTTTTTAAAGATTAAACCAAAATCTTTTAAATCTTGTTTGTTTTTTATATAGAATGAAAATAGGAGAGTCATTACGCCCTGAAGAATACAGCAATCTCTTTCATCTGGATTGCGTTCAATTTATAAAAGAATTATCAAAAAAGCAAACAATCCTTTTTTTTTCGTCAGAAGAGCTTCCAAATCCATATCTGAGTGAAAGGCTTGGAATCTATGATGATTTTGTTGTTCTTGCAAAAGATTCAAAGATGGTTGTATTCTTGCCATTTCCTATACAAAATAATGATTCTGATGTCAGATATGCCTCTTTTTCCGAGCTTGAATCGATGTTAAAAAAGATTAATGGAGTGTTATGCTTGGATTTCTCTTCAACGAAGCTTTCTACATTTTTTTATCTAAATCGGATTCTTCGAGATGTGATTTTAATTAATGTTGAACCTGTTCTGAATGCTTTTTTCTCTCTAAAAGAAGAGCAGGAGATAGAATCAATTTCATCTGCGTCAAAACTCACTGCAGAGGTTTTCAATGGCATCGTTAAAGCAATAAAATCAAAAGCAATATCAACAGAAAAGCAGGCCTTTCAATTTATAAAACAGAATTCATTGAAGAATGAAGCAGAATTTGCTTTTAAGCCAATTATTGCAAGCGGTAAGCATTCTTCTTATATACATTATCAGGATTATTCAGAAGAATCGTTTGATAAAGGCTTTCTTTTGCTGGACATCGGCTTCAAAATAAATAACCTTTGCTCAGATATGACAAGAATGATTTACCTTAGCAGTCCATCAAAATATGACATAGATTTATTCAACAAGGTTAGGCAGATAAAGAAAAGATGCATTGAGCATTCCTTAGATGTTGCCTCTGCTAATGAGCTTCAGGAGTTTGCCCTATCTTTATTTAAGAAAGAAGGATTTCAACTTCAACATGCAATAGGACATGGCATAGGTTATCGTGTTCATGAGCCTTTATTGTTTTATAAAGCTAAATCAAAGCAGAATCCAATTGCAATAGAGCCGGGTATATACATAAAAGATAAATTTGGCATAAGAATTGAAGATACATTAATCATTGATGATGCTGCGCATATACTAACCTCTTGCAGTGATAATCTTGTCATTATTGATTGATTTTCTTTTCAAGATTACTTATCAAAGAACTCAATTGAATGTTTAAAGAGTCATTCTTCTCACAAATCCAATAACTTTAAAAAGAAGATGCTTTTTCAGATGATTATGACAAAGGAAAATAAAAAAAGTTTTGAATGGGAGCGTAAGTCTGGCTGGCTACTTATTTCAGATAATGAAAGAAAGGAAATCTTTAATTTCGCAGAGGAATACAAAGATTTTCTCTCAAAGAATAAGACAGAGAGAGAATTTGTTCTATATGCAACAGATCAACTTGAAAAAGAAGGCTTTCACGATATCTTGAAAATGAATCGTTTATCTGCCGGAGATAAGGTATTTTACACCTATAAAAACAAGGCATTGATTGCAGCAAGAGTCGGCAGTTCTCCAAACTTTAAAATTATAGCATCGCATATTGACAGCCCAAGACTTGATTTAAAGCCATTTCCTCTTACAGAGGATTATGATTTGGCATTATTTAAATCTCATTATTATGGAGGCATTACGAAGTATCAATGGGTAAACAGGCCATTAGCACTTCATGGAGTGCTAATAAAAAAGGATGGGAAGGTAATAAATGTTTCAATAGGAGATTCTTTAGAAGACCCTGTTTTTGTAATCTCTGATCTGCTGCCCCATTTGGCTTCTAAGCAACTTGAAAAGAAAATGAGCGAGGTTATTCGTGGAGAAACTTTGCAAATCCTTATGGGCAACATCCCTTTAAAAGACGATGAGAAGAATCCTGTAAAGAAAAATGTTCTTAAGCTATTGCATGATCGCTATGACATTGATGAGCAGGACCTTGCAATTGGTGAATTAGAATTTGTTCCTGCAGCCCCGCCAAGAGATGTTGGACTGGATGCATCTATGATTGGTGCATATGGTCAGGATGACAGGATATGTGCTTATACATCTCTTAAGGCATTGGTTGATTCTTCTTCAAGGAAGCAAACATTATTGGCAGTTTTTGTTGATAAAGAGGAAATAGGTTCTACTGGGAATACAAGTGCAGATTCATCATTTTTGATTCATTTTGCTAATCTGTTCTCAAAGTTATATGGATGCAATGAATCAGGAGCTGATTTGTTGTTTAATGCAGAAGCCATATCTGCTGATGTCACAGGAGCAATAAACCCGCTTTTCAGCGATGTTAGCGATCCTGAGAATTCAAGTTATCTTGGAAGAGGTGTTACCGTTGAGAAATTCGGAGGCGGAGGAGGCAAATATATGAGCAATGATTCAAGCTCAGAGTATTTCAATAAGATTAGAAGCATATTAAACAATGCATCTGTTCTCTGGCAGACCGGAGAACTTGGCAAGATTGATGAAGGAGGAGGAGGAACTATAGCATATATCCTTGCCCGATTTGGAATGGAAATAATAGATATGGGACCGCCTGTGCTTAGCATGCACTCCCCATACGAAATATCAAGCAAGTTGGATTTATATCATACATATAAGGGGTACAAGGCGTTTTACGATGAAAACAACTAGTTATGATGCGACCGAGGAATTTGAATCAAACAAAGATATAGGAAATGAAGCACCTGAAGAGGCTGCTGAAGAGAAGATTAAAAAATTAGAAGAAGAAAATCGTTATCTTAAGGTAACTATAAGGCATCTGAGAGGAGAACTTGAAAGAATGCGCTCCCCGCCTTTAATGGTTTGCGAAGTTTCTGAGATTGTTGGTCAGGATAAGGCAATCATCTCTGTGCCGAATGGAAGCAGGTTTGTTGTTCGGGTAGCATCAAACCTTAATGTCAAGGCAGGGGATTATGTTTTAACAGATCAAAAGAATCTTAATATTGTTGGGAAAATAAATACTAATTTTGAATTTGAAGCAAACAGGTTTGTTATCCTTGATAAGCCGGATGTTTCG
This sequence comes from Candidatus Woesearchaeota archaeon, assembly GCA_030156615.1. Classification (GTDB taxonomy): domain Archaea; phylum Nanobdellota; class Nanobdellia; order Woesearchaeales; family UBA119; genus UBA119. The sequence goes on from JASGME010000015.1 coordinate 6,102, forward strand.
TGGAAAGACATTGGCGGCTTGGATGATGAAATAGAAGAAATAAGGGAAGTTATCGAATTGCCTTTAATGAAGCCTGAACTATTCAAGAAAGTAGGAATAGAACCTCCTAAAGGTGTTTTATTGTACGGCCCGCCGGGCACAGGAAAGACATTGCTTGCAAAGGCCGTTGCATCTTCTACAAAATCAACATTTATTGAAATCGTAGGATCTGAGCTTGTTCAGAAATTCATAGGCGAAGGTGCAAAGCTCGTTAAAGAGGTTTTTTCCTTAGCAAGATCTAAAGCCCCATCTATAATATTTATAGACGAATTAGATGCAATCGCAGCAAAGAGGATTGAATTAGGAACTTCTGGTGAAAGAGAAGTGCAAAGAACATTCATGCAGCTTCTTGCAGAGATTGATGGCTTTAAGTCTTTGGGAAACATAAAAATCATTGGATGCACAAATCGTAAAGATATCCTTGATGAAGCAGTTTTAAGGCCCGGCAGACTTGACAGGTTGATTTACATTGCTCCTCCAAATGAAAAGGGCAGAGAGGAGATATTCAAGATTCATTCTAAATCAATGAAAACAACAAATATCAATTACAAAAGACTGGCTAAGCTTACAGAAGGACTTTCTGGTGCAGACATAAAATCAATATGCACTGAAGCAGGTTATTTTGCAATAAGAAAGAATAAAGATGTTGTCTCAATGAAGGATTTCGTTGATGCCATAAATAAGGTAAGAACGGAAGAACAATCAGATAAAGATTACATTGAGATGTTCGGTTGATTTTATTCTTTCTCAAAGAGAACAATCTTCATCTTGACAGGCACTCCTTCCAAAGAGACCGTTTCTGTGTATGTGGCAGCAGTCTTTATGTTTTCTTCTAGCAATGGGTTTGATTTAATCTCTTTGGGCATAATCATCAAAGGGCCATTACAGCACAAAACCTCGTGAGTTGCATTGTATTGGGCAGCAGTAGAGGAAAGGACATCTGCACAGGTGAATACCAAATTCCTTTGCTCTTCTTCTGTGTCAGCCCATTCTGGGAAGCTACAAGAATCTTTTCCCATGCATCCGGCATAGCATCTGTTGCTTCCCGCTAGCTTACATCCCTCACATACGACCATGTCTGATGGCCAAAGCACCGGATCCCATTTATAATCGCCAATATTAAATCCAATAACATTAGGATCTATTGCTTTTATTGCTGAAACATAAGTTTCTTTTGATTCTATTGCTTCTGGCTGGCTGGCTACAAATGTATAAGGCATATGGGCATTTATGTAGATTTCATACTCCCCATTTTCATCAGTTATTGTTGTGAAATAATCTCTATTTGCATCATTTATTTCCTTTATTTCATCTCTTTCTCTTTCAAGGCCATTGTACCAATCATCCCTTAACCACATAGTTATTTTTACATTTGGCAAAGGGTCTCCTCCTAATTTAGTTGCTTGTCCATGCACTCTTATCTTTGCAGATTCAGACCTGCTAGTATCTTTCTCAAATTTTTCAGTTGTTTGATCATTACTTGACCAATTTCCTTCTGGAGGCACGATTCCAAAGTCAAAATTTCCATCACAATCATTATCAACCAAATCAAACATTGTTGAGAATGTTCCTGTATCGTTAGTATATTCAACATTATTTATTTCCTTATAACACTTCCAGTCAGCATATCCTATTTCTCTTTCATAATTGTCTAGAGTGTAATATTGATCAGTACATCTATGCCCTTCGTTATTTACATTACCATCATTGTTTCTTCCATCAGTGCAACATCTTTCGTCAACCGTTTGTATATCATATCCTGTAAAACCTTTTTCAACATAATGAGTCTTCCAATTGTCATAGTCAATATTTCTAAAGTCATCGGTACTATTTAATCCTAACCCTTCAAATTGACCTAAAGTGCAATCGTCAACCGCTCCTGAGCAGTCCGTGTCAAGTCCGTCAAACCACCCAGAAGGGAAATAGCCTTCACTTGTAATTGAAGAATTTTGAATCTGATGATAAACTACATTAAATCCCTCAATTCCAGAAATTCCTTCAACTGTGCAGCATTCTCCGGAGATATTTACATAACCAACATCAGCAGGACTCTCGCAAAGTTGTCTTGTTTTGTTCCCATCGCAATATATCCTTCCAAATTCCGTTTCTAAGTAACTGCCTTTTTCAAAGCAAATTTCTCTAAATGAACAGTCATCAGGATTAGGGCAACATGCATAACCATAATCTGGATCATAATCTAAAATCCTATATTCGTTTGCATCATCACCGCAGCAGAATTGAAAATCATTTGTTGATTGATTTGTCAGCCATTCCATTCCCGGAGTTTCAGTGCAGGCATCTTGACAACTTGGAGGATCTTTGTCATTGCAAACTGTAATTGTAAGAGTAGAGCTATTGGCAGCATTACCATTTAAATCCTGCATTTCTATGGTGAATCTATGTTCTTGACCGCTTGTTAATGCATTAGTATCATAGGTTTTCCAAACTGATAGCGTTAGGTCTCCATTGCTCCCGTCGCTGTCATCTGTAACTCCAACGAAATCTCCATTAACAAAGAATTCTCCTGCTGAATACATCCCTCTCATTTGTTCTTCTGGATTTGCATTATCTGTTCCTGTTGCAGTGAAAACATAATTTCCGTCTATCCAGCTTGTTGCAGCATTAGGATCTACCCAAGAAATAGTAGGAGCTAAAGTATCGCAATTTCCACAATCGAGGTCTCCATATGCGCAAACAGTGCTTCCGTATATGTCGTCTGGACAAAGACCATCTCTTGCAGAACAGGAACAACAAACCTCTTCTCCACCTATGATTACTCCTCCCCATCCCTCGCAGGTTTGCGAATAAGAAAGAGGAATAAGGAGAAATGAAAAAGCGAGAATCATTGAAATTCCAAAAAGTAATCTCATAGCTTAACCACCTTTACTCAATCTTGGAAGCTTTTATTTATAAAACTTTCTGATTTTACTCTTTTTCTAAATTCACAAAGTTTAATATATCTTATCATTTTTCTTCAATTGGCAAATGATGAACGGATGTAACTGCTGAATTCATGATGATGTGAGCACCCGCTGATGCCTTTTTTGCAGAATGAAATGCTCAATATGTAATGAAAAGGCTGTTGGAAGCTTTCAAGAAAAGCCCTATTGCTCTGAACACTTTAAGGAGGCATTAGAATCTTTTGTTTTCTCTTTTATTAAAGAAAAGAAGCTTATTCCATCTTCAAAGGTTTGTGTTGCTGTTTCCGGGGGCAAGGATTCAACATCCTTGCTTAACATTGTTTCAAAATACATGCAGAATCAAGGATTAGGGAAGCCAACTGCACTATGCATCAATGAAGGTATAGAGGGTTATAGGGATAAAACTATAAAAGACATTGCAGAATTTTGTAATAAAAATGATATTGATCTAAAGCTTGTATCTTTCAAAGATGAGTTTGGTTTTACAATGGATGAATATCTTGAAAGAGAAGGAGAGCATTTGAGCAGTCCTTGCAGTGTTTGTGGAGTTCTGAGAAGATATCTTCTTAATAAGCATGCAAGGGATTTTGATGTTGTCTGCACAGGCCATAATATGGATGACGAAGCTCAATCAGTTATTATGAATCTTTTAAATGACAATATGGGATTATTAGCAAGGCAGGGTTATTTTTCAGGATTGCTTCATTCGGATAAATTCACAAAAAGGGTTAAGCCATTTTATTTTGTAAAGGAAAAGGAGATAATGATTTATTCTCTTATATCAAAGTTTAATATTTCTTTTAATGCATGTCCTTATGCAAAGGCAGATTTTAGAAACCCTGTCAGGGTTTTCTTAAATGAAAAAGAATCTGAAGATAAAAACGCAAAGAAGAATGTTTTGGAATTTTACTTATCTATAAAAGACAGACTTGCTCAGCAATTCTTAAACGAATCTTTGCAAGAGTGTCAAATCTGCCATGAGCCAAGTTCCAAGAGGATATGTGAAGCTTGTAGAATAAGAGAAAAATGGACAAGTTTTTAAACTATTCTTTTATCTTAATATTATGTTTGTTGATATTGTTCATTGGCCAAAGAATCTTGAAAAGGAATTCTTAGCTTTATTAAATCAACTTAACCAGAGGATAGTTTGTCTTGCGGATGAAAACATAAAAAAGCCTTTATACGAAGAACCAGATGGAATTAAAATTATTCATCTTCCTTTTAATTCAAGAGTCAACGGGTTAGGAATTCTGGAATTAAAAGATGTTGAAAATCTCAGGGATTTTTTATCTCATTTAAACAGAAAGATAATATTTGGTTTTGAATCCTTGCCTTTAAAAGAAAGTGTTTCATCATTTCCCTCTGGACTTAATAGGGCTATATGCAAGGAAATGAACAAAAGAGAAAACATCTATGGATTGTGCATAAGCCAATTAATTCATTCTCCTAATAAGACAAAAATGCTAAGCAAGGCAATCCAGAATTTATTTTTATGCAATAAATATTCTGTAAAGGTTGCTGTATTTACATTAGCTTCCTCTCCCTACGATTTAAGGAGTGAAAAAGAGGTTAGAGCTTTGTTGAATACTCTTTCAAGTAATCAAAGATTTGCTCGCGATGCAATGAAAACTATTCCAAAGTTGATAGATGTAGAAAGTTTTAAATATTAATACAAAACAAAATATGAAAGAATGAAATCTCTGAAGAAGCTTAGAGAAGCAAAAGAAGGCCTGCGAAAGAATGTTGCTACTTTTATCTCAAGTGAGGACGCAAGCTTAGCTAAGCAAGCACTCTTAGGTCTAGGCGCGATAGTTGTAGGCTCTTCAATAGTTAATAGCGTTAAAGCTGCAGTTGTATATACAAGTGAAGTTAAAGCTTCTATTGATGGAAGTTATGCTGTAGGCCAGCATCAACATCATTCCACTCATTCCACACATACAACACATGGAACTCATTCAACTCATGGAACTCATGGAACTCATTCAACCCATGGAACTCATAGCACTCATGCATCTCATGGCACTCATTCAACTCATTCAACTCATTCCACACATGGCACTCATGCTTCTCATTCAACTCATAGCAATTGTTATATATTGCGAACGTGTGATGACTGTGGTGATTTTGATCCGGATACAGTCTGTTGCTCTGACGAATATGTTTGTGAATAAGTTCTTAACAGTTATTATATAATAACGAGATAGGAATGTGATGATTATTTTCTCATTAGGACTAGTTACGTAACTTTCTTGGTCTGTTAATACAGAGGAGCGGAATCGCGGTTCAGCCCTATGTAATACTTAACCTTTGATTTTGAATGAGAACTGACTGGATCATACCTAAAAAGAAACCAAGAAGTTTTATATATTTGTTTATCTTCCTGGCTGTTGCAATATCCATATTTTCTTTTTCCTTGTTTAAAATTCCTCCGCATGTGATAACAACTTATAAATTATAATTTCTTTCTAAAAAAATACGAAATCAGTTCACAACTTTTATCATTAGAAAGCCTTCCTATCACTCCTTTTCTTGATGAATTTATTGTGATTGTCTTTGCTCCTTTTTTCCTTGAAAGCTGGCTAGCATTTTCAAAGGATTTCATTATTATTTCATCAATAAACTCTTCTTTTCTGTTGTTCATAAGAAGCAAATTTACCATCATTCATCAAGAAAATATCAGATTTTATAAGATTTTTGGAAGCAAAGATTATTTCTGCATAAGAAAGGCTATATCGCTCTGTTATGCACTTTCAAGAAGGAAAAAAGCAAAATATGTCATTCAATTTTCTTTTTATACTTTTCCTTCACAAATCTTTAACCTTGCGAAACATTTAAATATTCTTTCTTGGAAGAATAGAGTTAGTTGCTAAGACAGGTGGCCACTTTGGATAAATTCAATAATAAAAGAATCAGCATCTTTTTATTGTATCTTGTTGCTGGATTCTTTTTAACATCATCTAATGTTCTTGGAGCATGTGGAGATTTCGGCTCAATATCTACATCTGCCCAAGATTATTGTCAGTATTTAGGTCCTTCTTCAGGATACACTGATTGTGAAGGTTCTGGAGAAAGGGCATATTTTTCAGCTTCCGGCGATTTGGTTAACTATCGTTGTTATGATATGTGCAGACCTTTCGGAATTTGTAGTTGTACTGGCGTTTTTGCATGTAGTGGGTGTACTTCCCGCTCTGGAACATATCAGAATTGTCTTACCATTTGTGGTTCAGATTGCGATTCTGAATGTGTGGATGCAAAAGATTGTAGTACAGATAATCAAGGGGGTATTGAAACTTCTGGGCATCTTGCAGGATGTGTTTACCTTAATGGTAGAAGTTGTACCACTCCAGATGGTTCCAGCGGAGTTTGTTCAAATGGAGTTTGCATTGTTAATCGTTATATTGCACCCAAGTCTCTCCAAATCCGGATTTGGCAAGGAACTTCAACTTCTATCTATAATTCTATTATAGATTGGACTTCCGTAAGCTGTTCAAGTGGTAATAATCCTTACACATGTAAATATTATATTGGAACATCTTCTGACCCTGCTTTTTGTCAATATGAAGGAAATTATTACTTTCAATGGCGTTTCCAGAGTTCTACCGGAACATGGTATTACACGGATTCCTCCGGAAATTATGTTGCCAGAACTTCTTCCTCGCCGAGCGGAGTTTTTATGTATAATATAAATTATGATTCAGATTCTAACGATTGCGAATGTAAGGTAGGAACAGGACATTATAATCTTGGTGGGGAGATTAGTGGATGTTGCGGTGATGATGCCAACGAATTTGTTTCGAGTGGAGTAGGAGACAATACTCTTGATCCTTATTTAATTAGTTCTGACTCAAAAGCTTGTTGTAATCCTAGCACCGATTGCGTTTATAATAATAGATGTTATACATCAAACACCCAAGGACCTGATGTAGATCAGGATGGTGATTATGATTGGTGTGGTTATCCGGGGACCTGGCGTGATTGCAATACTGATGCACAATGTGGAGGAGGAACAGTTTTTGGCGATTATGAGGTATGTAGAAATAATGATTGTAAAGTAGCTTGTTACAATCAACCATGTGTTGCAGGTCAGTCGGAATGTTACGATGAAATTCGTGAAGAAACTCTTTATTGTATGAATTCTACATCATCTGCATCCCAATCAAGTTATGTTGAGAATCCAGCAGGAGGAAATACCAATGAAAGATATTGTCATCAGGATGAGTATTATGATCCGGTAGCGGGAAGTTGCAAACTCAAAGAAGGAGTAGACTTCTGCTATAATTATTTAGATGAAAAAAAGTGTGGTACTGGGAACACTGCTTCGGTTGTTGATTGTAATTTAATTGGGGAATATTGCAGTTTTGATACTGGAAAAATTGAAAAGATACAAATAATAGAAGCTACTGATGCTCCTTTAGAAAGCGTTGGTAAAGGGCGCAGGAGTCCTGTAAATATTACAAGCGAAAGCGAAGGATGTATAGAGACAGATGGCGGAGACGATCCAAAGAACTGGGGATGTGCTTATATAATGCATGCAGAGGATAATGATGATGGGCAAGTTGAAGATGGAGAAGAAGATGATGACTCCCAATCTATTGTAGTTGAAATGGGTTGCGATTATAATAGTTCAGATGATAGAATGATAGAGTATTATTGTTCTGAAGAGGGAGATGAAATATTAACTAAGGAATACATATGCAAAACCATTGGAAAGAAGTCTAAAACTCCGCACTGCTTTGAGACTCCTTCAGGTTCAGGGGATTCAGACGAGGAACCAAAAGAAAGACGTCTTAATAGTCTTATTGGAGAATTGCTTTAGAACTCTTCTCTCTTTGGAAGAACATAAACAGTTCTGCCATCTGCTGAGGTGGTTGCATTAGCTGCGAAAGAAGCCTCAGGGGGATCCGTTTCTGGATTTCCTTTATATATAACAACCCAACCAACCTCTGGCTCTTGGTTGTGCTTTATAGCGAACACTGCTTCATCGCAAGGAGTTACATCATTATCTCCTGCAAAAGCAGAATTTTCCCATTTTATTGCCGCTGGTTCTGCTGCAGTTTCAGCAACAGTGCCTATCTCTTCATTAATGGCTCCTGTTGAATCGTAACGCAAATAAACTCCTCCATTTCTAACATAATTTGTTCCATATTCATATTCTGTATTCCAGAAATTGATCCAAGCACCGGCCTGATCTTCGGTTTTTTCGATTATAAAAATTTTATCGGGGAGAGGTATTTCATAATCATTTTTTATTGTAATTGGAACTTCTGGAAAGAAATATTCACAAGAGTTTCTTATTGCTTCTGAGGCCTCAGGAGTTAAGTTATATCCTTCTTTAACCACTAACCATATTTCTTCAGGACTTTCGTCCGGCCAGTCACCTGTAGAGTATTCTATTGCTACTTCATCGCGTTGTACAGGTTGTTCACGACTATTCTCGTGATTTGCAACACCATAGCCAAGCAAAATATTCAATATCTTATTATTCTGACCAACCTTTATATATTTATCAACTTCTTCCATCTGAGGATCAACTAAGAAGGAATAATTATGATGACTTTCATCCTTATCTCTTACATCTATCTCAATTATAAAATCTTCTAAAGTCCCATCTTCATAATTCAAAGAGAAATTAATGTAAGAACTATTGCTGAACTCCTGTTCTTCCATAATACATTCTCTTGCATTTCTGTCAACCTCAAGATATATGGAATCCAGTTCCGGAAATTCTGTGCTAACAGTATATTCATCATAAGAAGTAACTGGCACCTTATAAGCAGATACATAAACAGGACCAATATCAGGAACCTCCTCCCAAGAGTCAATAATATCATCATTGTTATTATCCTTAACATTCACACCATCAAAATTTAAACTAACATCTAAAGTTCTTGTCTCTAATGGAGTTATAGTAATAGGCAGATTATAACTATTGCTGTTTCCTTCATCATCTGCTGCATTCACAACAACATTTGAATCTCCCAAATAATCTGAGTTAGCATCAATAATAATCTTAAACTCATCTCCACCGACCTTTTCAATATTTACATCTGCATTCTCACAAGAAGCATCCAAAACTAAATCTTCTAATGAAGTATAATCATCTCTTATATGTCCTAGAACTAATTTCCTTTTTCCCTTCATTAAAGAAGCAGATTCAGGCATATCGTAGAATTCAACATCAGGGGTATCACTGACATTTAATGTAATGTCCTTCTGAGCCGTAGCACCCTGACTATCCTGAACAGTTAGATTCAGACTAGAAACCCCGTTGAAATTTCTGTAATTCTCTTTAGGCGTTAAAACAACTTCCATAGTATTTTCATCAACATTGTTAAAACCTGTAGAATACTCATTGGATTCTCCTGAGAATGTTAACTCATCAATGCTATCTTCATCAGAGACATCAACATTGAAAGAATGACTCTTTCCTTCATCAAAACCCAAAATATCAGGTGCAGATATTGTTGGCGGATTGTTTTCAAGCATTGTAATTTTTATAGGCAGATTATAACTACTAATGTTTCCTTCATCATCTGCTGCATTCACAATAATCTCAGACTCTCCTAAATGATCAGTATTAGCATTTATAACAATATTAAACTCATCTCCACCAATCTTTTCAATATTAACATCTGCATTCTCACAAGAAGCATTCAAAACTAAATCTTCTAATGAAGTATAATCATCTCTTATATGTCCTGTAATTTCTTTCGTTTCTCCTTTCTTTAAAGAAACAGAATCAGGCATATTATAGAATTCAACATCAGGAGTGTCAATAACCTCAAAAACAGCACTCTTTGTAGCATAATTCCCATCATCATCAAGGGCTTCAACCTTCAATTCTTTCTGCCCATTATCGTTAGGATTCTTAGGAGAATACTCAATGACATAATTAGGCTCTTCACCAGAAACAGTAGTGTTGTAACCAGGAATAGAAACCTCGACATTTAAAATATCTCCATCATCAGA
>JASGME010000007.1 GCA_030156615.1 Candidatus Woesearchaeota archaeon
AAATCTATTAGTCTTTGCCAATTTTGATGAGCAGTTGGATATACCCAACCACATACAGCTATTTCACCACCTAATGAAAAGTCATTTACATCTATATAATCCCCATCACCATCAAATTCATATGCTCCACCAACTCTACCTTCACGGGTGTTAGAGGCATCTCCATAAACAGTTCCGTGATTAGCATTTCCTGAGGAATCCTTAGCATCATTATCCAATGTCCAATATCCAACAAGAGAACTTTCGTTCTTCCTATGACTTCCTATGTAAGGAGTGTCATGTGTTGGAACGAAATCCCAGAAGCCGTTTATACAATAATAGCCGTTCCAGCTCTCTCCTGAATCTATGCAAACTCCTTCTGAATTTACACAATCTGTAGCAGAATCACAACAGGCTGAATAATATGTGCCTGATATGGATGTATTTCTGAAGTTCTCGCCAGGATCATCACCGCAACATTCTGTCTCAGAACCAGTTGTATATTCGCCAAAGCCTATAGATTCTCCACCTTTAGCCCAAACAAATGCTATGCAATCATTATCTCCTTTTGTGCAATACTCAGCTGCTTCATCTCTGTCTCTGGCAAGACAGCCTCCATCACAATAGATATCAGAAGTTTCATTAACAACGCAATAATATGGAGCAGTATCATCACATGCCGGATCAGCTGCACAATCAAATTGACATAATGAATTTTGATCAGAACATCTTGTAGCTCCTGCACCACAAACAGTGCATTGGAAGCATTTGTTATCATCTGTAATCAGGCCATACAAAGGTTCAACTGCTCCATTCTCTGCATCACAGAAAGATGTTTGCTCAGCACATTCTGAGTTCTGCTGGCATCCTGCACATCCATCCGGAATGCCGTATTGCCAGTATGCTGGAGAGCCGTCTCCATCACAATAATATCCTGAATCAGATGCTTCCTGACAATTTGCTATTTCTGTTTCTATACCAAGAGTATGCTGATTGTTACAATCGTACAACTGTCCATTGTAGCAAAGGATTGCTCCACTTGCATTTCCGCTGTTTAGAACAGAAGCATTGTAGCAGCACGAAGCTCCTGTTGCTTCTGTCTGCTCAAAGAATTCATTAGGATCATCGCCGCAGCAAGGAGAGTTTGTTCCAATTCCGTTCGATAACCAATCCTGAGAGAAACAACTACATGAGTCACTTGAAACATCTCCATCAAGTGTTTTTACACCTTCATGGCAATACCAACTACCTCCTGCACAGAAGACATCTGATACAGAATCATCACCGCAACATCTTAGTTCATTGCTACCTTCTGCATAGAACATATCAACATCTACGATACAAGAACATGTTTGCTCGTTATCATCTCCATTGTTGAAATAATAACATGTAGAGTTTATCCAGCCATTGCTTTCATCACAAGCATTGCCTGTCTTCTCATCTGAAGAGATATTCATCGTTGCTGCAGAGTACTCGCATTTTGTGTTTTCATTGCCATCATAATAGATATTATGAGGAGTGAAACACCAATTGTCATCTGGATCTCCTAATGCATCATTGTCACAGTAACCTGATACGCATGCTTCATCCTCTGATGATGGAGTTGATTCTGCTGTAACTCCTACACAAATCTCACCATCAATAAGCTTTGGGTGGCACTTATTAGAGGAATTGCAGAAGTAATTTTCAGGACAATCTGCATTTGCATTACAACCCAATGTGCAATCATTATTTACGCAATGGTAACCTCCTGCTGTGTTACATTCAGCATCTGTATTACAATCGAACCATGTGCCGGCAATGCAATAATCCTTATCCCCATCCATATCAACATCAACACCTTGAGCGTCATTTGGATAACATGTATCGTTATATACGCATTTTGTTTCTGAATTACAACATGCATCTGATAAATCTGATATAGCATCCATTGTTGCATCAAAGGTGTTTATGATTCTGTATTCGTTCGCATCATCCCCGCAACAATTAGCTATTTCTCCGCCTATGCTCCAATAGAAAGGAGTACAACCATCAGCATCGCTCGTACAATAACCTTCTGCTTCATCCCTGTCATGATCAGTATAATCACAACCTGTTGAGCTACAGGTTACATTATCCCTAGCGGTGTTTTGATATGGACAACAAGTTGTCCCTACTCCCTGGCAAGCTAATTGGCATGTTGGACAGCCTGTTCCATTGTAGTAACAGATTGTTGAGCTTGCATTATAGCAGTATCCTTCTGGACCTCCTCCATAATCACAAATGATTGCAGATATTGGATATTCACAAGTTGAGGGTGAGGCAGGACCTTGATTTAGGGCGTTATCCCTTGCTGCCACAGTATAACAATTGTAATCAAAGCAGTTTAATCCGGAAGCAGTGTATGGTGATGTTGTTGCATATGTTCCTGCTCCTGTTCCCGAGATGAAGTAGTCTTTAACTCCTGAAGTTAGGGTTGCAGATTTAACCTCTTTAATTTCTAGATTATCAATGTATCTGAAACTGTTCGCATTTGTGTCATATCCAACATACCAATTATAACCGGTTACCTTTCCGTGCCCAGTAGGAATTGTCTTTACCACAAAAGTATAGTGCCAGTTTCCATCATTAGGAACGTCGCCTCCTGATGTTGTAGTAGCACTTCCATCTTCAAAATACCAACGAGAATGTAAATACTGATTACATTCAGTACAGCCTGGATCTTCTTTAACCCATGCAGAAAGCATATAAGTATGTCCTGGCTCAAAAAGTCTATAATCTGGATGAATTTCATACTCAAAACTACCATTTGCATATAAGGAATAATATCCTGAATAAGACTCCTCGCTAGTTATCCTGTAATCTCCAAAACTTCCAGAGGAGTGATCAACACCGTCCTCAAATCCGGGATGTTCAACGAAATTATCTATGTTTCCTTCATCATCATAACTTTTTGTATAATACCAATAATCATCTCCATAATCAGGAACATCAATCCAAGAAACTTTAAGTTCAGATAATGAGATTGCATCTACTGTTGGAGCGCTCGGAGTCTCTGGAGGAGTTTTATCATCTGCATCTTCATCTATGTAGTTAATATCTGCAACTAGAGGAGTTAATCTAATATTATCATAACCACCATTTCCAGCACTAACATCCCATGCAAACATACCTGTATAACTTGAAGTAGTATAAGTGTTATCTGTTACATCAAAAATTAGCACATCGTTTTTATAAACCTTAAAGTTTCCATTAGGATGTCTAATTACTTTGAAATGAGCCCAACTTCCATCATTTGTATTTGGCACACTTCCAAGTTCATATGTCGTGCTTCCTGTTGATCTTTTGAAGTATATTCTACCACCATAAAAATAAATCAAGTAACCTTGACCTGCAGACATATACATATTTTGGTTGTTATTTGTTAGCCAGAATTCCTGCTTCTCTGTTTGTTTCATGTCCCATTCCCATATACCATAAGCCTGTGTAGAAGGAGTATATATCTTACTCTGAGAACCAGTAGTTCTTAGATAACCGTTTGACACTTCCCAAGAGCCTGCTGTAACAGTCCATGTTGGATTAGAAGTATAATCACCATCATTAAAGTCATCATATAATCCATCTACTGGAGCATATGTGCTAGTGCTTGCATTAGCTCTTGATATCCCATGTTGAATTAATCCAGATTGATATAAGTTGATGATTTCTTCTTGTGATAAAGAGCGGTTGTAGATTACTACTTCGTCGATGAGACCGTTGAAGTAGCCATATGCTCCACCACCAATCTCAATTGGTGCATAAACAAGCGATTTTGGAGAAGTCAAGCCTGTATGAACTGCTACACCATTTAAGTATATAGTAGGCTGTTTGTTGTTATAAACAACAATTATATGATTCCAGTCTGTTCCAATATCCGATGCATAAACAGCGATTGCGGGCATGTAATAATCACCGTGCTCGTAAACAGAAATTCCGTTCGTTCCGACGGATAAACCAGCACCACCATTTGTTCCCTTGTTTTCTGCGCCAAAAGCATATCTCTGACCACTTGTTCCGACTGTGCCGCTTGTGGATTCGGGATCTATTTGATGAGTCACAGATGTTTTAAACCAACCTCCAAAAGTAAATGTGTTTGTTGGTCTTCCAGTTGTTCCTATAACTACCTTATCATCAACTCCGTCAAAGCTCAAGGCCTTCCCTGTATAGGGATCATTATTGCCATCAGTCCAACTTGCTCCATAAATCGTGCCATCATTATGCTCAGGGCTCCAATCCCTCGCTATGCTCCCAGAACCTTCTTCAAAAGGTAAGTATAAGACTAATCCGTCATCCTGCTCAGCAATGCTTATCAAAATGTTGTCGTTAGCATCATTAGAAGGGGTTAATGCAATGGAAGGAGAAGCAGGTCCTGTTCTGTCAGAAGTGATGTTGCAAAGCTCATCAGACCATTCACTATAATGACTAACTTCATCTGTCAATCGGACCCTATAACAATGTCTTGAATTGTCTGACAGGCCTGCATCGATGTATTCTGTAGAAGAAGATGTGTAGATTGTGTTGCTGTCTCTTTGAAGTTCATAGATGTAACCAGTTGGCCTGTCTCCTGAAACAATGATTTTAAAACCGCCCAATTCACTGTTTAGGCTGTAATTGGTTAAAGGAGTTACGCTATCAACAGAAGGTGTTGGCAAGACTACGCAATCATTATTGCTGCAGAAGTATCCTTCTCCACATTCGGCATCTGTATTGCAATCAAACCAGGTCCCAGCATTACAGTAATCCTTATCCCCGTCTTCATCAATATCGTAATCAACATTACCTGAAGCATAACAACTATCATTGAATATGCATGAACTTGCTGAGTAACAACAGGCATCGCTATATTCAACTAAAGAATCTAAGGATAGATGATAGATTGACTCTAAGTAGTATTCGCTAGCATCATCCCCGCAACAATCAGTTATTTCTCCGCCTATGCTCCAATCTTTGCCTAAGTCTCCAGTCGTAGCATCCGGAACACAATGACAGGTTTCATTGTTGTCATCACCATCTGAATAGAAAACACAAGAATCATCAACAAAACCAAAGGTGTCATGACATTCATTTCTTAATTCATCTGAATAATCATCTAAAGATGGTGAAGCTGATTTCTCACATTTATGATCTTGATTATCGTATATACCTGATTCAGTGGTGAAACACCAGCCATCATCTTCTTTTCCTACAGCATCATTATCACAATAGCCAGAGGAACATGCTTCATCTTCAGATAATGGTGTTGACTCAAAAGTGGCACCTATACATGTCTGACCGTCTGAAAGCTTCTCCTGACAGAATTGATTAATATTGCAGAAATAGCCATCTGGGCAATCTATATTCTGAGTACAGTAGAAGGCAGAATAGGGTTCAAAGAAACCTATATTTGCCTCAAGATTTGTGCCTGTTGCATTCGCACCCGACTGATATGCTGTGCCTAGAGAACGACTGCCATCTGACTGTTCCGCCCCTGCAATCCCTGTTGTAGTTCTTCTTATGTAGTAATTTGCTGACGAAGCCTGAAAAGCATTTATAACTTGTGATGAGAGTAAAACTAATAGAATAATAAAAACTCCGATTACCAGTAAGTTCTCTTTTGACAGCTGCATTTCATCTTTACACGCAATTCACATCAATAAGTTCAATTGTAGTGTTTTCTACGAACAAGGGAACTATGCTACAGTTGTCTGCAGCCGTCATTATACTTATAATGACATCCGTTACTCCTTGATTGTAGAAAAGGTTTATACAGTTTGAATCTATGACTTGCTTAGATAGATTGCCATAGTTTAACTGGATAGCACTACAATTGTTTGTAGCATTGTATATCGTTGCAATAACCGCTTCTGAGCCAGCATTGAAAGAATCCTGTTTCATTCTTGCAAATCTTTCAGATGCTGTGTCGTAAATGATATAGGCAACTAACGCCAACACCACCAAAACGAGAATGGTCATTGCATTTAGCTTTTTTCTTTTTTCCATTGTTTCACCCCAAATATTATGAATAAAATTCCAACTAATGCTGTAATGCTCCCTATCATTTTGTCTTTTTTAATACTTTCCATTTTTTTATTCATCATATAGAGAGATGAACTTCTCTCATACTCTTTAAATTTTAAAGAATTATCTTCAACATAAGCAATTTTTATGTCATCATTTGGTGTAACAGATAGGGCATTGAATAGTCCTATGTCTGGCCCTGATGCTACAACAGTTTTATCAAAGTCAATCAGATTGGATGAATTTAAAAGATAAAGTCCGCTCCAATAGTGTGAATATAATATATATGCTTGATTATTGCTTGTAGCAGCCCTAAGCAGTGTTTCTGAGCCATCAGCAATTCTTCTTGGATTAAATTCATAGAATTCAGATAAATAGATTCCTTTATCATCGTGATCATAGTATACTACATAAGGAGAACTATTCCAAAAGAATAATGCAATTGATGATGCATTCACTTGAAACCTTTTTGATGACCATTCTTCAGACTCAATGTTAAATGTGCCTAACCTCAGATTCATGTCATCTCTTCCTCTATAACCTACAAAGATGCTTTTATTATCAGATATGCAGTCTATATTCCAGCCTGTTCCTGTTTCAAGAAGATGTAGATTTTGCTGAGGATCGGCAAGCATAAGTTTTCTTCCTTCTTCAACATGATATAAAACATAGGGCTTGCCGTTAGCAAGACAAACAGATGAGTACATACCTGCATTTAGTCCTGATTTTTCCTTGCTGTCAAGAATTGTTATAGAATCGTTTATTGCCAACAATAGTTTTTCATCGGCGATTGCATAATCTTGGAATGAAATATAAAGTGTATCTTTTAATGCTGCAGCTGATATAAAGAAGCCTGTATCTTTACCTCCTTTCAATAATTCTGAATTCCATCTCCTGTCGTTTTTGTAATAATCTTCTAATGTGTTGTTTGAATAAACATGCTTTATTCCTTCTTTCGTAAGTTCTGCATAGTAGAAGATATGAGGATTATTCTGTGAATCATAAACAACATCTACGAATCTTCTTGCAGATTCATTATCTAAAGTATAGTTTTTCCATTCTGGATGCTTTATCTCTATGGCTTTGTCAAGAGAGTATTTATACCAGAAGAATGAAGAAATAAGGATTAATACTATTCCAATTATTAAAAACAACTTATTCATTTTTATCCTAACATAACTAATGCATTAATCATGCCTTCGCTTTCATTTAGATAGTCCATTGCCTTTCCAAGGATTGCTCCTTTGCACATTTCTGGATCTGGACATTTCATTGCATAGCCTTCTTTAGATGAGGTTGTTAACAAATCTTTTGGCTTTATATAGCCTGACTCATTAGTTACCTTAACAGGAACTATTCCTGATAATGCTAATGGCAATCCTTCTCTATCTACTGCAAGGACATATGAAGGATCTGTTGAGATTATGCCTGCAACTGCCGTATCATAGGGCTTGGTTGATTTTTCAACTGTTAATGTCCCCTTTATTACTACTACATCGCCTGGCTCTAGATCTCCGCTGATATGAACAATTTCTGCAATATCTCCTGTACTTCCTTGGATATTACCTCCTACCTTTACATCATTCTGGACATATAATGAATTGCCTGCAGGGATATTTGCCTCTGCGTTTGTAGTTGTGTCTGCTATGCCCATAGAGGTTGCATGAAGCTTGTTTACATTTATTATCTTGTTTCCGTTCATATCCAAGTTTCCTGTCATGGTGTCTCCTGCTTCATTAACATATATGTCACCGGAGCCTCCACTTCCCACATAACTCGCAACAAAGTCATAAACCTGATCATTAGTTGGGATGGAGTTTGTATCTCCATCTGTTATGGAAGCATCCCCGAGTTCTTTTGCACCTGATCCTGTATCAATAGTTGCAAAGGTTACGGCATCCGTCGTTCGAACATTCTGGTTCATTAAGTAAACTTCTGTATTGCCCATTCCTGTGTTGACTGTATCCGCATAGAAGTTTCCATTGACATGAAGC
This sequence comes from Candidatus Woesearchaeota archaeon, assembly GCA_030156615.1. Classification (GTDB taxonomy): domain Archaea; phylum Nanobdellota; class Nanobdellia; order Woesearchaeales; family UBA119; genus UBA119. Next base: position 7,989 of record JASGME010000007.1, read on the forward strand.
TTATATGAAGGAGATGTTGTCCCGATGCCAACATTGCCGCTTCTTTGAATAACCAATCTCGCTTGATTCGTTCCATGAGCCCAAAATCCAATATTTCCGTCACCAATCGCTGCAGATGGACCACCAGCATACAATGCCCAGCCAAGATTTCCATAAGTAACAGCACTCAATGTAGGTTTTAATGTCAAAGAAGCTCCTACAACATTGTTATTTTCAAAAATCACACCACCTCCTGCATTATTATCCCATTCGCTACTAGAAACATATAATTTCCTACTCGGGCTCGCCGTTCCTATTCCAACATTGCCATTACTCAAAACTCTTACTCTCTCTGTTCCTGCGGTTACCATCCGAATAGTATCAGCTGCTGGAAAACCGATGTAAGTATCCGTGTCTCCTGAGTGAATCATATTGTCGGCTATATAAACATTAGAAAAAGTAGGAGAATCTGTTGTTCGAACATTCTGGTTCATAGCATAAAGTTCATTAGCTCCTTGGCCTGTGTTGACTGTTGCAAAGGTTACTGCATCTGTTGTTCGAACATTCTGATTCATTAAGTAAACTTCGGTATTACCTATTCCTGTGTTGACTGTATCAGCATAGAAGTTTCCAGCGACATGAAGCTTATATGAAGGAGATGTTGTCCCGATGCCGACTCTTCCATTGGTATTATCTACATAAAGGGTGTTGGCATTGATGCTATCTGTTGAGGTGACTAGCTCAACAACGGCTCCTGAATCGGTCCATCCTGAAGCAACGGCTCCTGCAGAGATCTGCTCGCAAACTACAGAACCATCTGTGTTTATGCTTCTAATAGCGTAGCCTTCTGCACAAGGGTTTATCATAGAGAAATTAAAAAGAGTTTTTGAATTTATATAGCCAAGAGGAGAATAGAATTCTAATCTTTCAATTGTATTCCCTGAATTATCTAAGAAATCAATATCTTCTGAATTTATCTTGTAATCTTTCCAATACTTCTGGCCATATTCAAGACTTAGAGGATTTGAGGCATTCTGACCAAGCATTACATTCCAAGAACCATCTTTTATAGCATCTACAAAAGTTTCACTCCATATAAGAGTTCCGGCTGTGGCAGCATTCCAAATCTCTACAGTTAAATCTCCATTATTAACCAAACTGCCTGCTTGCTTAGCCCCTGTGCCCTGATCAGACAATTCTATATTAACTGCTAAACCAATAGGAAGCATAAAAAAAACAAGCGAAACAATCCATATTTTTTTAATATTCATCCTTGAAGTCATGTTTATTCTCTTATTTTTAAATCTTTCTTTAAGCTCTAATTCGGAACACACTTAAGACCTGAGCCGCAATGATAGCCAGTAGGACAGCCTGCCTGTCCTCCTACATAGGCTGCATAGCCCTTTGCGTAAACATTAAGATTGCTGTTGAAGGAAACTAGAGGAGTGCCAGCAGTATTAGTTATTAAAAAGTCTGCTCCGTCTGCTGCGGGAACACTCGCAAGCTGGTATATGCCTCCTGCAATGTAGCAGTTTGTTGTGCTCATTGCGAATCTGTCTGTTCCTCCGACATTTACTATAAATGAGTTTGTCAGCCCTGCTGGAGGGGAACTTGAGGTAGCCATTGTCGGGCAGAAAAATACAATGTCTCCATCATCATCAATAATTGCAACATTACTTCCAGAAACAGTTGTAATGCTATAGGTTGCCCCATCTATAACTACACCACAACTTCCTCTTCTCCAATATCCAGAATCACAGACAAAACCATTTAAAGATGCTCCACTAGCATAACATACATTATTATAAACGCAGTCAGAGGCAGCATTGCAACATGCAACATTATCTCCAGAACATGCCCCAACATCACCTATACAAGTTATTTTATATTCGTTAGCATCATCACCACAACAGGTTGTTGCTGCAACCTCCCCACCAAGATTGAATCTTCCTAAACCAACCTTACATTGACAATCATTTGCATCTCCATCATAGTTTACATTATACATTAAAGCGCCATTAGGGGTGCAAGCAGTTCCAAAACAATCTCCGGGAGTATATGAATATTGATAAGTTCCGCTATCTTCATCATAGAAGCGCCATTGAAAGTAATAATCTCCTTCAACAGAGCAAAACCTTGGAACATATCCTGTCTTAATGTTATATGAACAGGAATAGCCTCCTGAGCCATCGTGAGCATCGTTTGCAGGGTCTGTATTGCATACAGTGGTCCAATCTACAATTACAGTAGTAATAGAAGTAGCGCCTCCTTGCCATATCTTTATTTGATAGTAGTCAGGAGCATTTGATACTGAATAAGTTCCTTTAATGATAAATAGGAATATGACAGCTATCAACCAAAGTTTATTCCAAGATTTATTCATTTAACTCTTTTTAAACTCTGAATCTATTCTTTATAAAATTTGCTTTTAAATTGTTCCAGAAATAATTCAAACATCTTTTCACAATAACATTTAATGTCTTTTTTCCAGACTTAATCTTGTCAATATATGCCATATCGATATTATTGTCCACATGATATATAAATTTTCTTTTTTGTGGACAATTGTGTCATCTAAAAAGAACCAAAAGGGTTTTAGAAAATTTTATATAGACAAAAAATACCTAAGGTTTGTGGAACTTCAAAACATTGATAGAAGGCTTGAGAGGATTGAAAAAACTTTGAAGTTTATCCAGGAAAACATGGTTGATGTAGATGTGATTATTACAGAAGAAGAAAGAAGAATGCTTAATGAAAGTATAGAAAATGAGAAATCTGGAAATCTAGTTTCTTTGGAGGAAATTAAAAACGTTCGAAATAAAGCTAGATAAACAACCTGAACACTTCCTTTCTAATTGCGATAGCTTATTCTTTTTCTGGCAGGAACCAAAAGCTTTTTAACGAAATAAGCTATGAATAAGGTATGCTAAAAACTAATGAAATATCTGCAATTGCAGTAACGATATTAATAATTGGCTTAATAATTGGATTCAATGATGGGAGGGCGACATCAAGCATTGATCAATACTGGATTAATAACTTAATGATTTGTTTTTTAGCAGTTTTCATCTCAATATCATTAAGGATAGGATTTCAAAAAATGATGGGGAGAAAGTTGGGTTTTGATGCAGAATTCAAAACAAATTATATAGGGCTTTTTTTAGGCATATTTACTGCATTCCTGTTCAATGGTCTTGCATATCTCTTCGTGCCGGGAGGAACAAGACTTAAGGAGAAGGAAGAGATGCATATAGGCAGTCATCCATACATTAAGCGATCTAAGTTTGCTGCTGTTTCTGCATCCGGCTGGGTTGCTACATTAATTATTTTAATCATCTCAACGATTTTATCATTCTCTTTTGAAAATCTTTTTATTGAAAAGATGATGCTGACAAATGCTCTTTTATTAATCTATTTCTTAATACCATTGCCCCCTGAGAGCGATGCCTTCTACATTGCATTCTGGTCAAGGACCTTCTACATATTTCTTCTTGCTTTATCACTTACAATCTCAATCTCTATATTTTTCATGCCATTGGCAATATCTATAATTTTCTCTCTTGTCTTGGGAGCTTTAGCAACATATCTTTTCTATAGCAAGATAGAATCAAAATCTTAGAATTGCTCCTATGCCTCCTAAAGATCTTAGAATCCTTTTAGGTTCTTCGCATTCTATTATATGGGCCTCTCCTTTCATCCCTTCAACAAGATTTATTAGTTCTTCAACAGAAGATGATTCATCAGAGAAGAGCATATCCTCGTTAATAATCAGCTTTTCTATTGCCCCAATCTGTGCCTTTTCATAGACTTCTTGGAGGCCATAAGCAGCCTTCTCTCCTTTTGAGATATTAAGAAGCAAGGATTGCACTAATTCATTTTCTTGCATAAGCCTCTGCTCTTTAATAACTTCCTGAATCTCGCTTCTCTTCAATAATTCTGCTATGCCTCTCTCACCGGGATTAAATGCATGTGCAAAAATAACCTTTGAAAAGAAAGCCTTGGATTCTAATTCTTTCTTAAGTTCATCGTTGTAAAATCCGGGACTGGCACAGATAATATTATCCGGCTTAATTTCTTCAACTTTTTTCTCAAGAAAAGATGCAATTGTTTTATAGAAATTCTCTTTCTCTTCTAATGCATCCTTCTTGGCCACATCTCCTTTTAACTCATCTATGATTGAATAGCCTTTGTTTGTAATTAATGCAATGGTTGCATCTTCCCTGTCAAAAACTAATGCTAATGCCTTATACTCAGTTCTTTGTTCTGCTTTCTTAAGTCTTTCAATCTGAAAGTTCTTCCAATGTCTTTTCTTTATTCCAAGCTCTTTATTCGGGATTATTGTTAAGGAATGATAACTTCCTACTGGAATGTCTTCATGCTCTGAGACAATCTTGCCGAGAAGTCTTAGAGAATCTTCATTCAATTCTTTTTTCTCTAATTCAATCTTGGCAAAGAGGCTCTTCTTAATCTGCTTTTCATTATCATCGCCTATCTTAATCTTTCTTGTTGTTAGTCCAGAAACAATATCATTTGGCTCAACAATCTTATAGATATCAATTAAATCTTCCATATTTTGAGGCAGGAGTTTCACAAAGCCCTGTTTTAGATTAAGCTCAAGAATTCTCATTCTTTTCCATTCTCTTTAACTCGTTCAATAATGCTTTTCCAAATTTCTCTGCACTCCCTGCACTGTTTGCAGTTATAATATTGCCATCCTGAACAACATCCAGTTCAACAAGATTTACTTTATTTCTTAAAAAAGACTGTCTTGATATTTCATTCTGAAAGACGGTTGCATTCTTTTTATATAAGGCTCCTGCCTCTGCCAAAAGAACAGGGGCTATGCATATTGCACCGATGAGCTTCTTCTGTTCATATGCATTAACTGCAATTCTCGCAACAACTGGATAGTTTAGAAGTGTTAAAGCACCTGATCCTCCTATGAAGATTATTGCATCGTATTCATCAAGATGTATGTCATAGAGAGATTTTTTAATCTCAACACTGCTTCCATTAATGCCTCTTGCAATTCCTTTTTCAATAGAAGAGACATCGCATTCTATTCCTTCCTTCTCAAGAATGCGTTTAGGGACATCAAGCTCTTCATCCCTGTAGTTCTGCTGAGCTATAATAAAAAGGGCCTTCATCTTTACCTGTTTGAAATCTTAAGAAGTTAGATTATTTAAAACTTACTTAATATGTCTTAGCAGCATAAACATAATAATCTGCATCATTGCCACAGATTATGCATTTCTTTCCTTTAGCATCGTAATTAGAAATAAAAAGAGGTTTTGCACCTCCTGAGATTTCTTTTAGATTCTCTTCGCATCTAACATTCTTGCACAAAGGGATTTCAACAATCTTCTTTGCCTTAATCAATTTCAAGAAATCCTTTTTTGTCTCTGCTTTCTCAATATTATTGTTCAAAAGTGATTCTGCATTTTTAAACAATTCATTATGAATTTCTTCTAATGTTTCACTGATTGCCTTCTTCAAATCGGCTTCTTTAACCACTCTTTTCTCAAAGGTATTTCTCTTTACAAGGGTAACCTCCTGATTCTTTAGTTCTCTCTGTCCCAGTTCAAGCCTTATTGGAATTCCTTTTAGCTCCCAATCATAGAACTTTTCTCCTGTTGTTATATAATCTCTTGTATCAACAATTGGAGAGAATTCAGCGAGTATTTTCTTCAGTTCATGAGCCTTCTTCAACAAATCATCATCAATGCCAGAGGCAATAGGAACGATAACAATTTTGTTCTCTGCAAGTCTTGGAGGGATAACCAAGCCCCTGTTGTCAGAATGAACAACAAACATAACACCGAGCATCCTTGTTGAGATTGCATATGTGTTCTGCCAAACATACTGTCTGTTGCCATTCTTATCCAAAAAACTAATATTATATGCCTTGGCGAAGTTCTGTCCGTCATGATGAAAGGATGGTCCCTCTAATGCTCTTCCATTCTGAATATAATAATGAAATTTCTCTGTGAAAACTGCTCCTGCAAACTTTTCATTCTCTGTCTTTCTTCCATAGAGGCCGGGCAATGCCATCAATTCCTCGCAACACTTTTGATATATCTGCTTCAATATCTTTCCTTCTGCCAAAGCCTCCTTTTCCGTGGCAAAGGCACTATGTCCTTCATTCCAAAGGAATTCTCTAGTCCTGAAGAAGGGAACTGGATTTTTGAATTCCCATCTCACCGCATTATTCCATTGATTTAGCCTTAAAGGAAGATCTCTCCAAGATCTTATCCATTTTGCATATGATTCGTACATAATTGTTTCACTTGTAGGCCGGACAGCAAGCCTCTCACTCAGCTTTCTATTCCCAGCTTCAGTAACCCAGGCAACCTCAGGAGAAAATCCTTCTAGATGCTCCTTTTCTTTCTCAAAAGAGGATTGTGGTATAAAAACAGGGAAATAGGCATCTTCAATACCTGCTTCTTTGAAATCCTTGTCTATAGATTCCTTAATTTTTTCCCATATCGCATAAGATCGAGGCCTAAGAATCATACAACCAGATACAGATGAATAATCGGCAAGCTCTGCTTTTAGAATTAGCTCCTGATACCATTGACTAAAATTTTCCTCTTTCTTAACAGATATGCCTTTTGACACTCCTACAGGACTCATATTAAGCAGAGAAAGTTCTCAGTTGATATTTAAAACCTTCGATTGTAAGGATTAATCCAAAACAGCCAAAAAACGAAACATTTAAATATGATGGATGCTTCCATTTAAAAAGATATCGTAATATTTAAATTTATATTTGATTTTTCATACGAGAAGGAGGGTTAAAATGGAGGATCAACAACATTACATAAGAAGATGTCCGGAATGTGGCAGCGTAAATCTCTTTTACAATAAAGAAAGAGGGGAGATTATTTGTAAGGATTGTGGCCTTGTTATTGAAGACAAGATGATTGATTTTTCTCAGGAATGGCGCGATTTTGAAGATGATGACAAAGGAGGCGTAAAAAGAGGAGGAGCCCCTATGACCTATACACAGTATGACAGAGGCTTAGGCACCGAGATAGGAAGAAAATCAGACATCTCGAAATTTTCAAGCAAGGCAAGAAACAAGTTTTTCAGGCTTAGGAAATGGCAATACAGGATAAGCACTGCAATTGAGAGAAATCTAAAATTAGCTCTTGCTGAATTGAAGCGTGTTTCATCTTATCTAAAGCTTCCTGCCTCTGTTGAAGAGGAGGCTGCAAGGATTTATACTCAGGCTGTTCAAAGGGGACTTGTCAGGGGCAGAAGTATGGAATCTGTTGTAGCCGGATCTCTCTATGCTGCATGCAGAAGACATGAGGTTCCTAGGACGCTTGATGAACTTTCTGAGGCATCAGGAATAGATAAGAAAGAGATAGGCAGGACATACAGATTTATAACAAGGGAGCTTGAAATCAAGATATTGCCATCAAATCCTGTTGATTATCTTGCAAGGTTTGTCTCTTCTCTAAAGCTTTCTCCTGAAACGCAGTCATTGGCTGTTGAAGTTCTTAATAAGGCACAGAAAGCAGAATTGACTTCTGGAAGAGGCCCAACAGGGATTGCAGCAGCAGCATTATATGTTGCCGCTCTAATAAATGGAGAGAAAAGAACGCAAAGAGAGGTTGCAGATGTGGCAGGGGTTACAGAGGTTACAATAAGGAACAGATACAAAGAGCTATTAGAAAAGCTGAATCTTGAGAAGGAAATCAAGAAGGTAAAGAAGAAATAATTCAATTATCACTCAAAAGGAATAAAGAACATATTTAAATTTGGTTGAGAAAAGTAATTATATGCAACCAACTGGCAGTGAATTTCCTTGGCTTCTCGCAATATTAGGGATAGTTTTGTTCTCCTTTGCATATTACATTGCTAAGAAGGATATTGCGAAGAAAAAAATAAATGATCCTGAGAACATAACATTGCTATATTTCCTAAAGAGCATTAACCTCATCTGGCTTGATGTTATTCTTCTTTTCTTCCTGCTTGAGGTAAATGCCCATGAAGCATTTAATGTACCTCCTGCCCTGTCTTATTTAATCTTCATAAGCTTAATAATCATCCAGATGGTCTTTCACGAGGCAAGCTATCGTGGACAGAGGCGTGATGCAATCGCAACGATAAAATCATCGCATGAGATAAAGAATAAGATGCTTGAAAATTCTGAAAACGAATTAAAGTCGCACATAATTGATAAAAATCTTGCTTATCTTGAAAAATTCGCTGAACAATACAAGATTGAAGGGATGAATAAAGTTATTAATTCAATAAAGGAATACAAGAAGAATCCAGAGACAAAGGAAAAGATAAATCTGAGGAACAATATAATAAAGGTTATAATAACGCTAGGGGGGCACAGGGATAAGAGACATTTCAATTATGCAATCTATGCATTAAAGAATATTCTAGATTATATTGAAAAATGAATAAAAAAGAAGAAAAATAATCAAAGTCTTTTCTCTGCAATCTCTTCTTTCATCTGTTTTATCAATGATTCAACCTTCATCTCTCCTATTACCTTGTTTTCATATCCATCTCTTAAGTTTATTGTATTGTTCTCTTCCTCTGTTTTTCCTACAACAACAATGTATTTTACTCTCTGCAATAGAGCTTCTCTGATTTTCTTCCCAATGGTTTCGCTCTTAGAATTTAGTTCTACTCTAATGCCTGCTTCATCTAGAGCATCTCTTACCTTCTCTGCGTAATCGTTGAAGGAATCGGATACGGCAATAATCTCTGCCTGAACAGGGGCCAGCCATAATGGGAACTTACCGGCAAAGTTTTCTGTCAAAATCCCTATGAATCTTTCAAGACTGCCATATATTACCCTGTGTATCATAATAGGCCTTTTGTCTTCTCTTCCATCTTCAGAGACATATGTTAAGTCAAACCTTTCAGGCATGGAAAAATCAACCTGAATAGTGGCACATTGCCAGCTCCTCCCGAGAGAATCCTTTATGTGGAAATCAATCTTTGGCCCGTAAAAAGCACCTTCTCCCTCGTTTATTTTGTAGTCAAAGCCCTGCTTGTTTAAAGCAGAGATGAGCTTATTCGTTGCCATCTCCCAAGTCGCTTCTGTTCCTATATGATTCTCTGGCATGGTTGAAAGCTCAACAAAGTATTCAAAACCAAATACCTTATAGAATTTATCAACGAGTTTCATTACTCCTACAACTTCAGATTCTATCTGTTCTTCAGTGCAAAAGATATGGGCATCATCCTGATGAAAACTTCTAACCCTGAAAAGTCCATTGAGAACTCCAGATAGCTCATGCCTGTGCACCAAGCCAATTTCTCCTATGCGGAGAGGAAGCTCCTTATAAGAATGTTTCTTGCTTTTGAAGACAAGGATGCAACCAGGACAATTCATTGGCTTAATCGCAAAATCTCTGCTATCAATCTTGGTGAAATACATATTGTCTTTGTAATGATCCCAATGTCCTGAGATCTCCCAAAGTTCTCTTGAAAGTATGATTGGCGTCTTTATCTCCTGATAACCTGCTTTTTTATGTTCTTGCCTCCAATAATCCAACAATTCGTTCCATATAATCATCCCTTTTGGATAGATAAACGGGAAGCCAGGTCCTTCATTCTTCACATCAAAAAGTTCCATCTCTTTCCCTATCTTCTTGTGATCTCTCTTCTTAGCCTCTTCAATCTTCTCAAGGTATTCTTTCATCTCTTTTTCAGTCGGAAAACTTATAGCATAAATCCTTGTGAGCATCTTATTCTTGCTGTCGCCACGCCAATATGCCCCTGCCAACCTTGTTATCTTAATGACTCCGATCTTGCCAGTTGATTCTAAATGAGGACCTCTGCACAAATCAACGAATTCACCTTGTTCATATATTGATATTGTCTCTCCATAAAGGTCATCAATTAATTCAAGCTTGTATGGCTCATTTATAAAAATCCGCTGGGCCTCTTCTTTTGAAACAACCTTTCTCTTAAATTGAAGATTTTCGGCAATGATTTGTTTGCATGCCTTCTCAATCTTTTTGATGTCTTCATCGCCAATATTTAAGAAGTCAAAGTCGTAATAGAATCCTTCCTCAATTGGAGGGCCTATTGCCAACTTCGCTTCCGGATAGAGACGCTTAACAGCCTGAGCCAGCACATGAGAAGAGCTATGCCAGAATGTTTCTCTCCCCTCCTTTGTATTGAAATCCAAGAGGTCAAATTCTCCGTCTTTCTTTATCTTCTCGTTCAAATCAATAAGTTTGCCATTAAACTTTGCAACTAATGCATTCTTCCTTATTGAACTTGGCAGTTTTTCCGCAATCTCTTTTGGGGTTATCCCTTCCTTAAATTCATCTACGCTTCCATCTGGAAACTTTATTTTTATCATATTATCAACCTCGTTATTATCATTTTATTGCTTAAAGAGAAAGAAAATAAAAAGAATTTATTAATTTTGTATTAAGGCCTTAGCTCATTCGGTTGTCCATTCAATAGAAATACTTGTGTACAATTTCCCTTCTTTATCTATAAAAGGCCTAGTCATTGGTATTAATAATTAACAACTAATATTAATACTTTGTTATTATTGGCTGAAAAGGAGCAAATTTGCCTAATTTTCAGTTAATTTAACCTTTTTCTAAATCTTTTAAATCAAAACAATAAACCCTTTTGCCCTCAAAGCTTTTGATTTTCTTGCTAAAGGATTTTGCAAAAACAGCATAGCTTTCTTTCCTTTCTTTGTTATGCCATTCAACAGATCTTGCTTTTCCTGCTAGCTCTTTAACAATTTTATTAGCATCTTGTTTTTCCTTCCACTTGCATTCACAAAACAAAACTTCCTTAGTCTTTTCATTTAGAGCAATCGTATCTATCTCTTTATCCTGATACCACCATTTCCCAATCTTAGTGAAATCAAAAATTTTATCTCTCTCTTTTATCAGATATGCTTTGGCGACATCTTCAAAAATATAGCCCAAATAGGTATCATAATCTTCTCTTACAATATCTTTATCAAAAATTCCTTCTTCTATAGAACTGAGATTTGGGTAAATATATCTAAACCAAAATTTTAGGAAATTATCCGCGAGATAGTATCTGCCTAACCTTGATTTTACATTTTCTGTGATTGGTACAACCCTCTTGACCATCTTTACTTCTATAAGATTTTTGAGATAAGGAGTTAGATCTGTCCTTTTTACTTTAATGAAATCCTTTATTTCATTCAGCTTTGTTTTTCCATTTGCAATCGCTTCAAGGATTAATTTGTATGTGCTAACATCTTCAAATTCGTATCTCATCAAGAAATCTACTTCGTCTTTAAGAAAACTTCTTTCTTTTCTTATTTCTTCTTCAAGCCAAGACCAGAAGTCTTTATCTATTCTTGTCAGATAAAAGGGGATGCCGTCAGCAAAACCATAGATTTCAATTAGCTGTTTCATGCTTGCTTTTGGAAAAAATCTTTTCAAATCAAAGAATCTTACTCCTTTTAACTCCATTGAAGCAGTTCGCCTTCCATAAAGAGGACTCTTGTAATCCAGAACATTAGATGTAATCATTGAAACTGATGAACCAACCAAGATTAGCTTTAGTTTTGAATCTTTCAGTGTTAAATCTATAATTGCCTGAAAAATATTCAGGATATTTTTATCTTCTTTGATTAAATTCTGAAATTCATCTATGATTATAACATCAACCTTATTCTTCAAGAATTCAAACAGAACCTCCCAATCTTCTTTTAGTTTAGCTACCTCCGGAAAAGATTTTGTGCAAACAGCATAGAATCTTTCTAGGTTTTTTTCCCCTACTGCAAGATAATAAATCCTTTTCCTTTTTTCAGTTGCTTTCAAGATTAATTCTGTTTTTCCTATTCTCCTTCGGCCATAAATAACAAACAACTCGAACTTATTGCTGTTTAGAACTTCTCCTATTTCTTTCAACTCATTTTCTCTGTCTTTGAATTGTATAATCATAATTATACTAATTTGAATTATACTATTTAAATCTTTTGGCTGGACTACCTTTTGAGCGATAGAAAGGATTAAAAAAGGAGCTCATATAAAGATCTTCAAAGAATTTTCTTCAATTGAATAACATCTTTAACTATCAAATCAGGAGGAAGTGGTTGCTCAAGGATTTTGCTTTCTTCAATGTAATATTTTGAGTTCGGATTGTTAACTAAAACAGCTTTCATCCCAAGATGCTTTGCAGGCAATATATCCTCATCATAACGATTTCCTATGAACATTGCTAAAGAAGGGGCAACTTTCTCCCGCTTAAGGATCTCAGAAAAGAGCGTTTCATTCTTCTTCTCAAGATTGAACTGCTCAGAGATTATAACATTCTTGTCATTGAAAAATGGCTGATCAAAGCCAAGGAAGATGTTTATCTTGTCCCATTGCTTCAAAGTACGACCGCTGCTTAAAATTCCTAATCTATATTTCTTTGAGGCATATTTTAAGAAAGAATAAACTTCCTTATTGAATTTTAAAACACGAAACTTTGCTTTATGATATGCAAGAACACCTGCTGAAATAACCTGAGCATTGTAATCTATGCCAAGTCTTTCAAGAACATCATCAATCTGAAATTGATAATTAGAACCTTTTTCTTTTATAACATCATCTCTTAGCCGAACTACAAGATTAAGCAAGGATTTTACGCTCTTATCCCTGAATTGAGGAAGATGATTCTTTAGGCATTTTGCAACCGCTATATTGCTGTATTTCAGGCAGTATTTGAATATCTGCGAGGTTGGAATAAGTGTATCATCTATATCAAAATAGATTACGCTTGGAAGCCCTTCCATGACTTAGCCTTATGAATCTTTGTTTTTATATCTTACGATAAAATAAACAAAAGAACAAGATTTTTATATTAAATAAGGAAAATTCTAATTATGGTACTATTCAAAGACATATTGGGAGCCGAGGAAACCATTTTTAAGAATCCTGTTGCACTTGAACCAGAATATATGCCAAAAGAAATTCCATATAGGGAAGAGGAACAGCATTATATTGCTGAATGTATAAAGCCTTTGATTTTAGGAAGAAACGGAAGAAATCTTCAGATATATGGTGAATCAGGGATTGGGAAAAGCCTTGCTGTAAAATCTGTTCTTGAGGAATTAAAAGAGGAGACGAGTGAGGTTTATCCGATATACATAAACTGTTGGCAGAAACCAACATCTTTTAAAATTATGTTGGAAATGTGCAATCAGATAGAATACAAATTCACGCACAACAAGAGCACTGAAGAGCTTTTTGACATAATAAAGAAGATAATAAACAAAAAAGCAGCTGTTTTTGTATTTGATGAGATTGACAAGGCTCAGGATACTGATTTTCTATACTTCATACTTGAAGAGATATACAAAAAGAGCATAATTGTCATAAGCAATTATGAAAAATGGATGATTTCACTTGATCCAAGGATTAAATCAAGGCTGAGTCCCGATTCATTATACTTCAAAAGATATAGTAAAAAGGAAATCCTAGGCATAATCAGAAGAAGAATAGAAAGTGCCTTCTATCCTGGAGTCTTTAATGAAGAGGGCATTGAAAGAATTGCTAATGTTGTTGAAGAATCTAGCGATATAAGACTTGCCTTATTTCTTTTAAATGAAGCAGGAAACAATGCTGAATCAATGTCAAGAAGGAAGGTAACAATAGAGGATGTAGAGAAGGCTATTGAGAGAATAAATAAATATTCTTCAAAAAAAACAGAGTTGCTTGATGATTCAGATCAATTAACGCTTGACATAATAAATCAGGGCAATGGACTTAAGATTGGCGATGCTTTCAAGAGATATTCTGAGAAAGGAGGCAAAGGAGGATACAAGACCTTTCAAAGAAGGATAGATAAGCTCGCAAAGAACAATTTTATTGAAATTGAAAAGATAAATGGAGGGAGCGAGGGCAAAACAAGTCTTTTAAAACCAAAGAACAAAAGATTAAACGAGTTTAAATAATCATCTTGTTAAAAAGCCATAAACTGCAAGAACCACTCCTATGATTAAAATCAAAGTATATCTCCAACTATTGCTGACTAAATTCAAAATTATAGAAACAATCGCTACGCCAAGTCCGATGTACATCCAAGGGGTTTTTCCAACATCTTTTGAATGTGCCATAATACCACCTCTTTTATTCAAATCAAGATGTGCTTTTAAATCTTTCTAACATTACAACTTCTTAACCTTTGGACCTTCAGGCGTGTCATCTATTGAATAGCCTTTTTCATAAATCATATCACGCAACTTATCTGCCAAGAGCCAATCTTTATTCTTCCTTGCTTCTTCTCTCTTATCTATTAACTCTTGAATTGTTTGAGGTATCTCAATCTCTTCCTCTTGAAGGAGGTTTAGCATAAGTACCTTATCCATCTCTTTTACAGTTCTGTATTTTCCATCTGCAGAATCATCTCTTAAGAGGGTCCATAATGCAGCTAATCCTTCTGGTGTATTTAAATCGTTATTTATAGCATCTTCAAACATATCCAGATATTTTTTATTGATTTTTCCGTCATCTTTAAGCTCAGACACTATTGTCTTTAACCGATTGTATGAATTTTGAGCGTTCTCAAGATTATTCAAGCTGAATTCAAGTGGCTTTCTGTAATGTGCAGACAAAACAAAATATCTGTATGCTAAGGGATGAAATCCCCTGCTCTCTAATTCGCTCAATGTAAATAATCCTCCTGTTGATTTTGACACCTTTTCCTTATTCATTGTTAGAAAATTGCAATGCATCCAGTAATTAACAAACTTCTTTCCTGTTGCGGCCTCACTTTGGGCAATCTCATTCTGATGATGCACTGTAATGTGATCTATGCCGCCAGTATGAATATCAAAATGTTCTCCAAGATATTTCATAGACATAGCAGAGCATTCAATATGCCAGCCGGGGAAACCTATTGGCCAGTCAGCTCCAAAATCCTTTGGATCCCATTCTTGTTGCCTTAAGCCCGGCTTCTCTGAGAATTTCCATAGAGCAAAATCTGTTGGATTTTTCTTCTCTCCAATCGCGACTCTTGCTCCCGGCTTTATTCCTTCTTTCTTTAATCCTGAAAGTTTTCCATAATCCTTAAACTTGGAGGTATTAAAATAGATTCCATCTGACGTACGATAGGTAAAACCTTTTTCTTCTAAACGCTTTATTAGTTCAATTTGTTCTTTTATGTGCTCTGTTGCCTTGCACCAGATATCCGGCTCAAGGATGTTTAATTTTTTTATATCTTCTCTGAAAACCTTAAAATAGAATTCTGTAATCTCCTTTGCTGTTTTATGCTCTTTCTTTGCTGCATCCTCTATCTTATCGCTTCCTTCGTCTTCATTCGATGTAAGATGTCCAACATCTGTTATATTCATTACTCTTTTAACATTATATCCATTGTATTTAAGAACCCGTGTCAGGATGTCCCCAAAGATATATCTTCTTAGATTTCCGATATGTTGATACCAATAAACTGTTGGCCCACATTCATAGATTCCAGCATAATTTGGTTTTATTGGCTTAAACTCCTCAATCCTTCGTCCAAGGGTATTGTAAAAGAAAATATTCTTTTTCATTAAAGCATTGATTTCATGATTTTTATTTAAAATTATCGATAATTTTCAGGCATCAAGGATATGTGCTTGTTGCATATCCTCTTTAACAGATTAATTCAGTTTTTATCATTTTAGTTCACCAACATAATAAACAGGTTCATCAAACAAATATCCAAATAAAGGTCTTTTTCCTTGCAGGGTGTATTTTTTAGAATTTACCATCTTCAAATTGAAACCTTTTCTAAGAATCCTTTTTATTAAAAGAGGGTTTGAATAACTTGCATATATCTTTTCATCTATATTTATGTACTCAAAAGGGGAATCTTTTCTTAATCTCATTTTGTAAAGAGAATATTTTAGGAAATTGTTAAATAATTCAAAAACATTTTCTTTAAATACAAAACAAGAATGTGTTGTTAAAAGAATCAATCCCTTTGAATTTAGTAATTCTCTTGCTTTAAGGATTGCTTTTTTTCTTTCATCAAACGAAGGAATTTGCTCTATAATATTGTTAAAATAAATTACTGCATCGAATTTTTCCTTTGATTCAAATTTATTTATATCTTTAACAAATAATTTAACATTAGGTACCAATTTTTTTGCTTCCTTAATCATCTCTGGAGAAATGTCAATCCCTGTTACATTTTTAAATCCCAATGTTCTTAATCCATAAATCTCTCTGCCAGTTCCACAACCAACTACAAGAATTTTTGAATCTGAAGCTAAGTACTTTTTTATTACAATTTCTTCTTCTTTTGATAATCCTTCTGTTGCTTTTTTAACATATGATTTTAATCTATCTTTGTTTTTATACCTTTCAATAACAAATTCATCATCTATCTTCATTTTTTACATCCGCCAGATAATTCTTTGTTCTCTTTTTCAATCCAACAATTCCCAAAAAGCTCTATAGGTAAAATCTAAACAAGCCGGCCTTTTTATTTTTTCCGACAAACCCCCAAGAGCAAAAAATTTAAAAAGAAAACATTTTTGTAAGGGGCTTATGGATTATAAAGGGCTTAGTTCTGAAGAGGTGGAAGAATCAAGGGCGAGGTTCGGCTACAATGAAATCCCAAAAGGAGAAGAATTAACTGCCCTTAAAATATTTCTTAGACAATTTGAGGGTGTAACAATATATCTGCTCCTTGCTGTCCTGGGAATTTCAATATTTCTTCATGAAACTGCAGAGGTTATTGTTGTTTCGGTTATTATTTTCATAGTGCTCTTTTTAGGATTCATAAATGAATACCGGGCAAGTAAGGAGATGAAGTCTTTAAGGAAGCTTATAGTTCCGGAGTGCATTGTCATTAGAAATGGAAAGAAAGAGGTTATTCCTACAAAAGAAGTTGTTCCAGGAGATATAGTTTATCTTTCTACAGGAGATATAGTACCTGCTGATGGCTTCATCTTTGACTCTTTAGATTTAAGAATAAATGAATCAATCCTGACAGGAGAGTCTGAAGCTGCTTTGAAAGAGCCAACGAAGAAGGCAGACAAACACATAAATTCCAATGAGCTGCCTGTTGAAATCCTAGATCAACTTTCCGAAGAGAACAAAGCATATATGTCAACATCTGTTGTTGAAGGGAATGGTTATCTCAAGGTAACACATATAGGGAAGAATACTGAATTTGCCAAGATCGCACAGATGGTAAAAGAACAGAAAGCGAAGAGCATAGATCTGACTGAAAGACCTCTTAAGTTCCTTACACTTGTTGCAATAATCTTTGCTATTGCTACATTTTTTGTATTCGTTTTTAGGAATACTAGCTTTCCTAATCCATTCATAGAATTCTTTAATGCGGGCTTATTGATTGAAGGCTTGACAATTACACTTGCAATGCTTGTTGCTGGTTTGCCTGAGGGATTGCCTGTAGTGAAAAGCATAGCCCTTTCGTTGGGCGTCAGGGAGATGAGCAAGAGGAATGCTCTTGTGAACAGATTAAATGCTATACAGGCCATTGGAAAGACTTCTTTTATATGCGTAGATAAAACAGGAACTTTAACAAAGAACGAATTAACTGCTCAGATGTTCTTTTTTAACAATAAAAAATATGATGTAAGTGGTGCTGGCTATAATAACAAAGGAGAGATAAGAAACAAAAGCAGGAAAGTTGATTATAAAGAAGTTGAACTATTTGTTGATTCTTTGATTCTTTGCAACGAAACTGAGTTGAAAATCAAAACGGAAAAAGAGGATGAGATAGAATATGAGGTGCTTGGATCAACAACAGAAGGAAGTCTTTTAGTTCTTGGAGAGAAATTAGGGATAACGAAAGCAGAGCTTGATTCAAGATATACCAAAATAGAAGAGATCCCTTTTTCATCAAGCAGGAAATATATGGCAACATTGCATAAATTTCCCTTTTCCTTGGTTCTTCATTCAGGCTCGGCTTTAAACAATGAAATAAATAAGGAGAAGCTTGAGAACACTTTATTTGTGAAAGGAGCACCAGAGATATTGCTAAAGAAAAGCGACAGGATTGTTGAGAAGTCGCATATAGAGAAATTAACAAAAAGGCGTCAACAAGAGATAGAAGATGAAATAGAAAAGCTTAGCTCACAAGGATACAGGATATTGGGAGCTGCCGCTAAAACTCTGAAGAAAGGAGAAAAACTTGACGAATCCTCAGTGGAGGGCTTAATTTTCCTTGGCTTCATTGTTCTGAGAGATGCTCCAAGGGAAGAGGTTCCGGAAGCAATCAGAGATGCTAAAAACGCTGGCATAAAAATAATGATGATTACAGGGGATCATAGGAATACTGGAGAGGCAATTGCAAAAGATGTTGGCTTAATCTCTGAAAAAGACAAGAACAAGATAATCTTAACAGGGCAGGAGTTGGATTCATTAACGGATGAAGAACTTGAATCAATTGTTGAACAGATTGTAATCTGTGCAAGAGCCAGACCTGAGCATAAACTTAGGATAATCTCTGCATTAAAGAAAAAGAATCATATAGTTGCAATGACAGGAGATGGTGTAAATGATGCTCCTGCATTGAAGAAGGCAGATATAGGTATTGCAGTTGGCTCCGGGACAGAGGTTGCTAAAGAGGTAAGTGATATTATACTTAATGATGATAGTTTCTCAACGATTGTTTCTGCAATACACGAAGGAAGGAGATTTCTTGAGAATCTTCAGAAGTTTGGCTCATACCAGTTTAGTGCAAATATTGTAGAAATTTCAATTATCTTTCTCTCTATATTGTTAGGAGTGCCTTCAGCATTAACAGCATTACAAATATTGTTTATGAACCTTGTTACGGATGATTTGCCGGCAATTGCATTATCAGCTAACAAGGCATCTAAAGATGTTCTAAGATGGAAAGTGAAAAAAGAGGAAGGCTTATTCACGAAACCACTGACATTGTTAACGATTACATCTTCTGCGATTATGACCTTCTTTGTATTTTTCACATATCTAATAAGTCTTAATAGAACAAGTATATTGGAACTATCAAGAGGCTCTGCCCTATTCCTGCTCATCTTGTTTGAATTGCTTTTCGCTGTTAGCTTCAGATCCTTTAGAAAACCATTCTTCAAGATAAGGCTTAAAGAAAATAAATTCTTGCTTGTTGCTATAATAATCTCATTTATAGCAACAATATTCATATTCGTGGAACCATTGAATTATGTCTTTGGTGTTACTATGATTCCAGTGAGCTGGATGCTGTGGCTATTTGGAATAAGCTTCTTAGGATTAGCCATATTTGACTTCCTCAAGCTCAGAATAATGAAATCGTATTATGCATTAGAAGAAAGAGTTTAGGAGTTTACCTTTAATTAGTTACTAATTTTTCTTTGATGATCTCTTTCATTTTATCAATAATCTTCTATATATCTTTTATCTTCCTCTCAATGTAATCTTTATCCACAAAAAAACCATCATAAGCTATCTTATTTCTTTTTATCCTTAAATCATCAACTAAAGAAACTTCATATTCACTAAATTCTTTATAGTTTTCTTGAATGTAATCTATAAGTTTTTTATGTGCTCTTTCTCCATATGTTTTATACCCGTCTAAAAGGAGAATAACACTCATCAATTCTCTGATAACATCATAGTATTCTTTTGTAACAATAGAACTGAATTTTGTAATATCAATAATCTCAATCAGTTCTATTGTAGAATCTACATCTTAAGGATTGATTGTGCTTTTTCTTTGTCTGGTGTTACTTTAATTAAACCCTCTATCATTTTAAGAATTTTACCATCAAGTATCCTTTAAGTTTATCACCATTTATAATGTTTTGCTTCAATTCTTCGCTCAATTTATCAAAATCCTTCTCAAAGAATATATTTATTTTCCTTTTTAATTCTCCCTCAAATTTAGTTAAATCTAATTTCTTCTCATTACATTGTAAATATAAATCAATATCACTACCTTCAATATCTTCTCCTTTTGAAGCAGAACCAAACAAAATTATAACATCAGGCATACATTCATCATCAAGATAATCTAAAAGCCCAGATTCCTTTATTCTCCTTATGATATTAAGTCTCTTTAAGAACTTAAAATAATCATTATCTCTATTGGCATAATAAGTTGGGTATTTGTGAACTCTATGCTCCTTTTTCACAATCAAATTTTCATTTTCTAACTCTTCCAAGTATAGTTTAACAGATTTTGGAGCTAATTTAATTTTCCTACTGATCTCTCTAAGCTGAAACCCGGAACCTTCGGGTAAGGGATTATCAAAAAACACTTCTAAAACCTTCTGGAGGTTATCTTTTTTTAACATATGTAATAATAATATTACAACTGATATAAAAATATTACGATTTTGATACTATCTACGATTCACTTGAGACATTATTACATCAGAGATAGTTGATTCAAACATAAACCTTTTAAAACCATTTAATCTTCATTGAGTTATTAAACATGAGACTAACGAGAAAATGAAATATGTATATTATTTTGAGGAAGGAAATAAGGATATGAAAGAGTTGTTAGGAGGAAAAGGGGCAAACCTTTCTGAGATGAGATCTATGAATATTCCTGTCCCTGCTGGCTTTATCATAACAATAAAAGCCTGCGAGATTTATTATAAGAATAAAAAGAGGATTCCTGAAGAGATAAAACAAGAGATTAAATGGCATCTTAATAAACTTGAAAGAGATACAGGTAAGAGATTTGGAGACAAGAAGAATCCATTGCTTGTTTCAGTAAGATCCGGAGCAGCGGTCTCAATGCCCGGAATGCTTGATACTATTCTAAACATAGGTTTAAACGATGAAACTAGCAGAGGCTTAGCAAAAGCAATGCATAGCGAAAGAATGGCTCTTGATTCATACAAAAGATTAATTCAAACATATGCCAGCACGGTATTTGAAATTGAAGATTCTAAATTCGAAGCGATAATTGAAGAGATTAAAAGAAGGAAAAGAGTTAAGAGCATTGATTCTTTAGATGTTGAAAGTCTGAGAGAGATTATTAAAAGATTCAAAGGGGTAATAAGAGATGCAAAGAAAGAATTTCCTCAGAATGTAGAAGAACAGCTATGGCAAGCCATTAATGCTGTATTTAACTCTTGGAACAATGATAGAGCAATACATTATAGAAAGGTAAACAAGATAAAGAATGCAGGCGGAACTGCAGCAATAATACAAGAGATTGTTTTTGGAAATCTTGGCAAAGATTCTGGCACAGGGGTTTATTTTACAAGAAATCCTATTTCAGGCAAAAAAGAAGCTTTTGGAGAATACATATTGAATGCACAGGGAGATGATTTAGTAGGAGGCAAAAAAACTCCTAAAAACATACAAAAGCTAAAGCAAGCAATGCCAAAAGTGTTCAAAGAGTTAATTTCAATAGGAAAAAAGCTTGAAAATCATTACAAAGACATGCAGGATATTGAATTCACAATTGAGAAGGGAAAGTTATACATTCTCCAAACAAGAAGCGGGAAAAGAACTGCATTGGCTGATGTTAATATTGCAGTAGATCTTGCTAATGAAGGTTTAATAGAGAAAGAAGAGGCTTTGTTAAGAGTAAAAGCAGAGTCTATCTCAGGATTGCTACATAAGAGGTTAAAAGAAGAGGAGAAAGCTTTGCACAAGGCTATCGCAAAGGGATTGCCGGCATCAATAGGAGCCGTCAGTGGAGAAATCGCTTTTGATTCAAAGGAAGCCAAGCAGATGAAGGAAAAGGGAAAAGATGTAATACTTATAAGAACAGAAACTTCTCCTGAGGATATTGCAGGGATGAACTTCGCTGAGGGACTTCTAACTAAATTTGGAGGCATGACATCTCATGCAGCAGTGGTCGCGAGAGGGATTGGAAAATGTATAATCGTTGGATGTTCAGACATGGAAATAGATTACAATAAAAGAGAACTAAGGATTGGAGGTAAAATACTCAAAAAGGGGGATACAATAACATTAGATGGAAGAACTGGAGAGGTTTTTGAAGGAAGCTTAGCTACAACAGATTCTGAGCTTAGCGGAAACTTAGAAGTTCTTCTTGAATGGGCAGACAAATTCAGAGATTTGGGAATAAGAGCTAATGCTGATAACGCTGAGGATGCTTTAAAAGCGAGGCAATTAGGAGCTGAAGGGATAGGGTTATGCAGAACAGAACATATGTTCTTTAAAGAAGATAGAATATATGCATTTAGAAGGATGATTCTGGCAAAGAGCAGAAAAGAGAGAAAAGATGCTCTTGAGGAATTATTGGATCTTCAAAAAAAGGATTTCTTTGAGATTTTTAAAGCAATGAAAGGGCTTCCTGTTGTAATAAGACTTTTAGATCCGCCATTACATGAATTCTTGCCAAAAGAAAATGAAATAAAGGAAAATGCAAGGATTCTTTCGATAACTGAAGAAGAATTAAGAAGCAGGATAGAAGGGCTGAAAGAGAGCAATCCAATGCTCGGCCACAGGGGATGCAGACTTTTAATAACATATCCAGAGATTACGCAGATGCAGATAGAAGCAATTATGGAAGCTGCAATCAAAGCGAATAAAAAAGGCATAAAAAACGAAATAGAAATAATGATTCCTTTCATAGCAGATGTAAATGAATTCATCATTCTTAAGAAAATCATAAAAAGGAGTGCGAAAAAGATTTTCAAGAGAGAAGGAAAAGAAATAAGATATAAAATAGGCACCATGATAGAGCTGCCAAGAGCGGCCCTTACTTCAGGAGATATTGCAAAAGAAGCAGATTTCTTCTCTTTTGGCACAAATGATTTAACCCAGATGAGCTTTGGTTTTTCAAGGGATGATGTATCTGGGTTTCTTCCTCAATATTTAGATGAAAGAATCCTTGATGAGGATCCTTTCAAGAGTATTGATAAAGAAGGCGTTGGAAGATTAATAGAGATTGCATCTGAAGAAGGGAGAAGAACGAACCCTTCTCTAATTTTGGGCGTTTGTGGAGAGCAAGGAGCAGAACAGAAATCAATTGAATTCTTCAATAACATAAAAATCAATTATATAAGTTGCTCTCCTTATGGAGTTCCATCAGCAAGGTTGGCTGCAGCCCAGAGTTCTATTATAAATGAAACAAAAGAAAAGAAATAAAAAAACAAATAAGAAAAAGTTTAAGATAAAAAAATCTATGTTAATTCAAGGCAATAAGAGAAGAAACTAAAGAAATCTATCTCTTTTTCTTTCTTCCTCTAGCCATCTTTGCTTGGGCAACATCTCCGTCCTTGTCAACAAAGTAGAGATAACCGTCTTCTTTCTTTATATTTGTAGTTGCTACAACTTGGGCCTTGCCCTTTTTCACATTCTTCCCTCTTGCCATCGGCACTCTTGCGACATTACCTTTCTTATCAACAAAGTACAGATAGCCTTTCTCCTTTTTTATTCCTACTCTTGCAACCTTTTTTGCCATTTTTGTTCCTCTTTATGTTTAAGTAGGGCTATTCTTCAACCCCCTGTTCATTTTTTAGAATAAGAATTATTTAAATTTTTTGTTTTTCTCGGCTAAAATGTTTATCTGCTTCCTTCAAATAGAGTTTTATCCGCTCTAACAAAGGATCCAATACATGGGGCAAGAAGTATTCTGCGAAGATCTGCTCAAGAGGAAGAAACTCCCGGATGCGAAAACCATCATCAACCTTCTCGATAAGTCCAAGATCTCTTATTCTGTGAAGCTGCCTGTTGATGTTTGATGGTGTTATTCCTGTCAAAGGAAGTCCATGTTTATTTCTATAATCAAAAACAAAGTTCTCTACATCCCTTGAAGAAAGGGATTTGCCTTCTGAATAAGCATTAAGCAAGGCAAGGAAAATATCTACAACAACGTCCCTTGAGTCGCCTGGCTGAAGCAGGCCAAGTGATAAGCATATTCTCTTAGAAAGTTCCCTTTCGTTGAGATCAGAAGGTTTCTCATATTTCCTAAGATTAAGCTCAAACAGTGGCCTATCCTTCAACTGACCTTTCATTTTATTGAAAAAAGGATAGACCTTTTTATATTTTACTAACATTCATGGTTTGCCCGAAAAAGTATAAAAGGCATGACGGTTTTGAATTCTTGGTAATAAAAATGAAAAACTAATTATACCTTCTTAAGAAGAGTAAGGAATATTGTACGAATTTCTAAGGACAATTTCGAATTATTAAGCTAATCATCATTAAGATGATTGATCCTTATGGATAAACAAATTCAACGTTAATTTTATTAATCATACTTTATCTAACTCTAGAATATGACAGAAAAATCATTTTATGTGGACGCTTGTATTTACCTTAACCTTTGGAAAAAAGAGGGTGATGAAACAAAAGGCGTTCCATATTGGAAAATCGCAAAAGACTTTTTAAAAAAAATTGATGATAATAATATTACTATTTATTATTCTGGTTTCTTGCTTAAAGAAATAAAATATGTAATAGGTGATAAATTGTTTAATGAAAAAAGAAGGCTTTTTGACTCTTCTCCAAATTTCAAAAAGATAAACATCTCGTCAAAAGAATTAAATGAAGTAAGAAAAATAGAATCAGAATCAAACTTTGAAATTAGTTTTTTCGATATAATTCATATGATACTTTCACGAAAAACTAATTCAATCTTGATTACAAGAGACGAAAAACTACTAGAATTATCTAAAAAGTATTCCGTTGAAGCACATAGACCTGAAAATTTTTTATAAACTGTTAATTTCATCAAGATCAATAGGTTGACTTGATAAGATTTTCCTTATTTCTCTTATTTGTTCGACAGAATCCCCATTATTAGGAACAGTTCCAACTTCTTTTTCCCAAACAAATCTTCGGACTGCATCTCTAATGACCTCGGATCTATTTGAATAAATTCCTTTATCTACAAGAGAGTCAATTAACCTCAGTAATCCCTGATTTAATCTTATTTGTATTGTTTCCATTACCATAGTAATGAATTAGTGATTGATTATATAAAACTTTCGTAATTTTTTGATTTTTGTGCCTTTTTTAGTTAAAATTTTACATTTGGTTCGATTTTAATGCTTAATGTATCATCAAAAAGTTAAGAGAGCAAGAAAACGAAATCTTTAAATAATCTATTCTCAGTTGATGAACTATGGCTGATTCACCTTTTAGTTCTGCAATAGAATTGTTAGACAATCTTGGTGCATTTGACACCTTGTTTCCTTTCTTGTTGATATTTACGCTCGTTTACGCCATTCTTGAAAGAAGTAAGGTGCTTGGTTCTGATAAAGATGAGCCTAAGCATAATCTGAATGCCATGGTTGCGTTTGTAATGGCCTTTTTGACTATTGCCAGTCCAAGCATAATCAGTTTTCTTAATTTTATGACTGTTTGGATAGTTGTTATTTTTTTAACCATTGTATTCTTGACTTTCTTAATATTTGCTGTAAACCAGGAAGCAGCGGAAACAATGAAATCAAAGGGCTTTAGGATAACATTGGTTTCCATTATTGCAGGATTAGTTGTTCTAATATTTTTTATAGGTTTTTATCAAGATAAAGAATTTCCGTCTATTGGAAACTGGTTCCTCGATTTCCTGAATTCGGAAGCATTTCAAGTTATTATCTTCTTAGCAGTTTTGGCCATTTTGGTTTTGATAGTAGTTAAGGGAGGAGGAGAAAGCAAAGGAGAAAAAACAAATAAAGGAAAGAACGAGAATGAGAAAAAATAATTAAATAAAGGAAACATATTAAAAGGAGCAAGATATAAAAATAATATAAAAACAAACAAAGGTGAAAAAATGGATTATACTGATATGTTTATGCAATTGGAAGAATTGGGACTCTTTGATGTTTTTTTACCATTCCTATTGATATTTTCTTTGGCATTCATGGTTGCTAATCTTATGCCAAAGATGGGAAGAAAGAATGCAGGTATTTTTGCATTGGTTATTTCCCTATTAAGCGTTGCAACACATGTTATTGATTTTGGAGTAGGAATAGATGTTGTAGCGTTTATTAATAGCATTCTTCCCGGAATTGCTGCTCTTGTAATAGGCATTATTGCGATTTTCTTTGTATTAGGATTGGTTGCTCCAAACGCGATTGAGTCTTCCAACAAATGGTTCGGGGGAATAGCTGGGGTAATCGCTTTGATAATAGTCATAATTGGACTGGCACAACAAGCTTCAGTAGGCTCAGGCGGGTATCAATGGAATTCCTTTGTGAATTGGCTAGCATCTCCAGAGACCATTGCATGGCTAGTTATGATTGGTGCCTTTATTGCCAGTATCTGGTTTATAACATCTGGAGGAAAGGATAAAGACAAAGGAAGCGGAAACAATTCATCTCAAAACACTTCATCCCAAACAGGAAAAAGCGAAAATAAGTAATGAAGTAAAAAGACTAAGAAATCAAAAGAATAACAATTTTAATAAAATAAAAATAGCATAAACAGGTTTAGAACGATGGCAACTCTTTTGGATTTGGAACTGTTTAGTATATTCTCTCCTATTTTTGTTTTCATTATTGTTTTTTTATTCATGTATATAATTCTCTCAATGGTTCCTCCGATGAAGGATAAGAAATCATTATCTTTAGTGATTGCTTTTCTAATGGCCATGATTTTTTCAGTATATCCGGGAATGAGCGAATTTGTATATGAATTAACGCCCGGGATCGTTATCTTCATCATTATAATCAGTTTTGTATTGATAACGCTTAGTGCAGTCGGTTTAAGTCAAAAGGATCTTTTGGGCCTATTTGGAGAAGACAATAAAGGGGCAACATGGTTCTTTTTCATTATTGCCTTGGTAATTGTTGGAATTGCTGCTAGCGCGGCCTTTGGAGAGGAAATGTTGTCAATAACAGATACATCCTCTAATAATGCTTCAGGTGAATTTCAGGAGAATATAGTAGAAACGATATTTCATCCATCTGTTTTAGGATTAATATTCTTTATGCTGATTGCAATATTTGCAATGATATTCTTGACTCCACCAGCAAAAAAATAAGCATAATAGTTGATAAAAGAAGCACAGAGCTAGGAAAATGATAAAGAATATATCAGCAATTGAGGTTTTTGATTCTCGTGGTGAGCCAACAGTTGAAGCCAAGATAGAGACAGAAGCAGGAGAATTCAGAGCTATAGTTCCTTCGGGGGCTTCAACAGGGAAGCACGAAGCAGTTGAGCTAAGAGATAACGAAAAGGCATACTTCGGCAAAGGGGTTGGGAAAGCAGTTACGAACATAAACCTTGAAATATCAAAGATGCTCGTAGGCAAGGACGAAACAAACCAGAGAGAACTTGACCAATTGATGATTGATTTAGATGGAACAGAAAACAAAAGCAGGCTTGGAGCAAATGCAATCCTTGCTGTTTCTATGGCTTTGGCAAGGGCTGGGGCTGGTTCAAAAGGCATTCCTTTATATGCATACATAGGAGAGCTAGCAAAAAACAAAAGAATGAATCTTCCTTGCCCTGCATTAAACATAATCAATGGAGGGATGCATGCGGCCAATGAGCTTGATATACAAGAATATATGATTTTACCTGTTGGAGCTAAGAGTTTTAAAGAGGCAATGAGGATTGCAAGTGAAATATATCATATGTTAAAAAGAATAATAGAACAGAGATATGGAAAAAATGCAACAAATGTTGGAGATGAGGGAGGTTTTGCTCCTCCATTAAAGAATCCTGAGGAGCCTTTAAGGCTTATAATGAAAGCTCTTGATAAAACAGGCTACTTGGATAAAGTAAAGATTGGACTGGATATTGCTGCTTCTGAATTTTATTGCGATGGGAAATACAATTTTCAATCAAAGGAATTAGAAAAAGAGGAATTATTTAATTTTTATAAAAGCATAATAGAAAAGTATCCGATTTTAAGCATTGAAGATCCATTTGAAGAAGACGATTTTGAGGGTTTTTCTGAGATGACTAGAAAGACAAAAGGAATCCAGATTGTTGGCGATGATTTGCTTGTAACAAATATTGAAAGAATTAAAAAAGCGATAACGATGAAGAGTTGCAACACATTGCTATTAAAGCTAAATCAGATTGGAACTGTAAGCGAATCAATTGAAGCTGCCAATATAGCTTTCTCGGCCGGCTGGAATGTAATGGTATCGCACAGGAGCGGTGATTCTGAAGACAGCTTTATTGCAGATTTTGCAGTAGGTATTGGAGCTCAGGAGATAAAGAGTGGTGCTCCTTGTAGATCAGAGAGATTGGCAAAGTATAACCAACTAATAAGAATAGAGAATGAAGAAGAGAAAAATAAAGGGAAGATTAAGTTTTATTCTCTTTGAATAGTTCATTTGGAATTCTTAACTAGCTCTTCAACCTCCTGAATGTCAATAATTCTGTTTGAGGAAGAATCAAGAGAAAGCCTTGGACAGGCAGTATTAATGAAACAATCAATGAAAGAGAAATCATCAAGGGAGGCTTCATCAATATTATCACCTATCATAGGATAAAATTTTTTCTCTGGAAAATGTTCTTCTAATGATTTTATTTGGAGAGATGAGAATTGCCCGGGTTTTATGCTGAACAATATGCCAATGTTTTTGCTTTTTAGAAATAATGCTTTTCTAGAATTGCTCTTCTTAATCATATCTTTTCTCTCTTCTTTTCCCAGAATGCTTAAACTCTTATTCATTGGATTAAAGCAATAAACATCTTTTTCTGAGTTAAATAAAAGTCCTAGCGGATGAAATCTTCCTTCTCCAATGTACAGGAAGGCATCAAAACTGCCTTTTATCTTAGCAATTGAGCATCCCAAGATCTGTCCTCTGTAAACACTTCCATATACCTCTGGAACAAATACTGATTTGCCATGTTTTTTTAAAGAGTTTACAATTGAATCAACCTGATGTATATATTGAGTAGTTGTCACAAGGGCTAATGAATCTGGCAAAGATTCAATAATCTTCTTTGGCAAGATAAAACGCCTTTTATAAGGGAACTCAAAATAAAGAACTTTCATCTTACGGGCACTCCAGAGGATCATCCAGTTTTAAAAAGGCCGAGGTGCAATCAAAGCTTTCACCTTTGTAAGATACAACAGGAACAAAAGTAACCTGTAAAGGCTTTCCGTATTCATTGAAGCTATAGTCTATGCCTGAATTTCGTCTGTCCAACAATGCAAGAGGCAGCCAACTTTCGTTAAGATCAAATTTCCTATTGAAGCTTCCTTTTTCTCCAAGAACAGTAATCCTTAAACCAGATATGCTCCTACTTCCATCGTTCTCAAGTATGAAGTTTATTACGCCTTCTTCTTCAGAATACTGCTCATAACAGATATAAGGGATACCAACAACCACAAAATCAATAGAAACTCCTCTACACGCGTCTTGCTCACTCACCTCTGCCTCATTGACAACAGGCTTTGTCTCAAAAGATGCTATATTCACAATAACAACTGCAAGAGATACTGCAAAGGCTATCAAAAAGATAGTTGCCAACAGCGGAGATATTCCCTTTCTGTTCTTCATCAGATCCATCATCATAATTATACCTCTCGTTTTTATTAATTAAACTTTCTATAATTTAAACCTTTCAAACCATGCGTAATAACAAATAATCACATTATTGCCTTTTTTCTTGATGTCTTTATTAACATAATGAAATAAAGTGGGAAGACTATGCAGAGTTGTACAATAGCTAGGCCCAAAAACAAAACTCTTAAACCTAAGACAGAGGCAACATAGGCTCCTCCTAGGGATAAAATCAAACTAGGCAACCATACAAGCATCTTAACTGAATTGAAATATGCTTTTCTTATTTCTAAAGGGATAGTATCCATGAATATTAGGCCGAGTGCAGTTTCTGATATAGACATTCCTAAGACGCCAAGCAGGGTTGCTAAAGTAATAGATGTTATTCCATGACTTAGATACAATGAAAAAGGGAGAAGGGCTGTCAATAAAGTACCAAAAATAAGCAAAGGAAGCTTTCCAATATCTTCTGCATTCTTTCTTACCACAAAAGGGCCAATAATTGAAGATATCATGGCTATGATGAAGACAAGGGCTACATTACGAAATGCTCCTAAACCAACATCACTTAAAGTAGTATAAACAAATATGCCAAGATATGCATAGATCATAAGGCTAACTACAAAACTAAGTGAAGAACCGATGAAAAAGATAAAGAGATTTTTATCCTTTTTTATCTCTTTAGAGAATGCAAATGCCTCTTTGAATTTAGCTTTTATATTTTCTAATCCTTTGTTTTCAAAAGTTTCTGGGGATTCCTCAACATAATTTACTTTTCTATATTTCAAAGAAATTATCCAGCTGAGCAATAGCAACACAAATGCCAGAAAGAAGAGCAATGAAGGAGGGGACAATTTATAACCTAAAAAAACAATCTCTTTAGATGGATTCAAAGTAAAAAAATCTAAGATAAAGGAAGTTGTAAACATCCCAGCTGATGAAATAAAGACTCCAAACAAAGCCACATTTCTCAAAAAAAATCCTCGCTTTTCCTCTTTGAGAATTTTTAGACTCTTTAAAGGATAAGAATAGTTATAAAAAGCAAAGAAAATAGAATAAAGGAGCATCCCGATTAGGATTCCTGCATAGTTCATCTTAAACATAAAATATGCAATCAGAAAGAGAGAAGCTAATCCAAAAATTTTGCTTATCTCAGTCTTAAAAAAAATCTTCATTCTTTGACAATTATCAAGAAGAAATGTTAGCAATAGCTCAAGGGCTGAGGCAAAAGAATGAATAACTCCTATAAAAAAAAGGTTTGCACCAAATAAAAAAGCAAAGATGTTTATGTATTGAGTAGAACTCATTCCAAATCCAAATCTATCCAAGAATTCAACAGTTCCTAACTTTCTCCTCTTTTGTCTAACCTCTTTTTCATTTTCTTGTTCTAATTCATATAAGGCTTGACGGACTATTTTCTCAGCAGCACCTCCAGCATACCCTTGATTGATTAGGAGTTGCATAACTACATCAGAATCCATTACTTCTTTCAACTTTTCCTTAGCTAGAAGAATCGCATTTCCGTCCATAGATAAATGATTAATCCATTATTCTTTATATAAACATTTCGTTATAGCATTTGTCCAAAAAATCGAGAAGATAGAAGAAGAAAATATTTATTTTTGAGTAGTGACATAAATATATAAAATAAGAATGGACAGGAAAAAACATGGGTTTATTTTCAAATAGAAATAAAAGGCTTGAAGAAGAAATGAGCTTTAAAGCTGACGGAAGCGTAATTTCTTCACCTACAGTTTCTTATATTGACAAGAATGGAAAACCTGTAATTGTTTTTGGAACAAAGAACGGGAAGCTCTATGCCTTGGAAGACAACTTAAAACTGAAATGGCTTTATACTGTAAAACAAAAGCTTGATAAGATTCAAGAGTTCTTTGTAGATGAAAACGAAGACTATTCAATCTCAATCAGACCTCTTGTATATGATTTAAACAAAAATGGAAAGAATGAAATAATATTTGGAACAAACACCGGCACTCTTGTCTGCTTAGATGAAACTGGTAAGGAACTTTGGAGATTTGAAGCAGGAGGAAAGATAAGAGCAACTCCTCTTGCATACGAATCTGATAAAGGGATCTACCTTGTTCTTCCAACAACAACCGGCAAATTGTTTTGGTTAGATAAGAATGGAAAGCTCGTTGATGAGATGAGCCTTGATTCTGGCATAGAAGCAACTCCCGGAACATTTACAAAAGACAATAAGAGGTATTTTGTATGTGGCTCTAATTCTGGAGATATAGTTTGTTTTAACGAGAAAAAAGAGATAATCTGGCGTTATAAGACAAAAGGAAAGATTACAGCAAGGCCAATTTTCTCTATGCTTGATTCTAAGAATGAAACATATTCAATAATAGGTTCACATGATGGGAATCTTTATTGCTTGGACAGTAATGGAAATCTTTATTGGAAATTCAAGAGTAACGACAAGATTGTTGAAGAAGCTGCCCTCGTTGATTTCAACAAGGATGGGATTCCTGAAATTGTATTCTGTTCACACGACTCAGGAGTTTATGCACTGAATGCAAAAGGCAATATGCTTTGGAATTATGAAACCGATTTCTGGATTGATGCTCCTCCAATAATAGATGACATAGATAATGATGGAAAGATGGAAGTAATAGTTGGCTCATATGATCATAACCTATACATATTAGATGCCCAAGGTTCCTTCCTGCTTAATTATGTTCCCGGTGTTTCTACATTAGCTAACCAAACAGGCCAGATTGGAGAACTCGTCACATCTGATCCGGGCGTCTATAAAGGAAAAAAACTAACATCCCATAATATGGGAGATATAATTATTGGTACAGATCTTCTGATTGAAAAGAACAACAAATGGGTTATTGTTGGTGTTAAAAACGGGAAGATTTCAAAAATGTCTTATAAAAAAGGTGGTAATCATGGGAATTCCTCTGATTAGCGATAAAAGCGAGATTGCAAGGATAAAAACACATATTGAAGGGTTAGATGAGGTTATGCAGGGCGGGATCCCTAAAGGTAATGTTACATTGTTAAGCGGTGTTAGCGGTACAATGAAATCATCATTAGCCTTCTCAATACTCTATTATAATTGCCTTGAGAAAAGGAACGGAGTCTATCTGTCGTTAGAACAATCGTATATATCTCTGTTGAATCATATGGTAAATCTGGACATAGATCTTTCCAAGATAAATCTGGTAATAACAACAGATCTCTCAAAGTTAGAAAACAGGGCAAAGGAAGCCACAAACTCTTCCAAAGGAACATTGTTTTTAATTGATTTGGCTGCACTAAGAAAAGAGGTCAGAGACACGAAAACAGGGGAAAGAGGAAATTGGCTTAATGTGATAAAGAATATAGTAAGAAAGGTAAAAACTCAGATTGAGCTTGATTTGTTTGCATTAGACTCAATGTCAGCATTATACGTATTATCAGATTTGGAGAACCCTAGAACGGATCTCTTCCATCTTTTTGAATTCTTCAGGGATGAAGGTGTTACATCGTTCTTCATATCAGAGATGCCTTTAGACAGGTCACGATACGGGGAATTTGATGTTGAAGATTATCTTTCAGATGGCATTATTTTCGTAGACAGAACAGAGAAGTATAGGAAAGTTGTAAGATCCGTTGCAATAATAAAGATGAGAGCTACTGATTGCGATTTAGACATATATACGCTTGAATTTGAGAACGGTAAGTTTAAAGCAGTCTACGGAGGACAACCTCCTCTCGTATAAAAAAACAAACTCAAAAAGAATAAATAGAGAAAAGGCAAATTTGCTCAGTTAAAATCAAAAAACAATATAAACAAGCCGAACATCCTTGCTAATATGGATGATAAAGATAAGATAAATATAACTTTTGAAACGCTTTACGACTTATTAAGCAGAGAGAAAAAGAAGGGAGAGATTCAACAGCTCCCTAATGGATTCTTTCAAGATTTATTACAATATCTAAAGACAAAACAGAGTATGCTTGAGAGATTAAACACTGAAGACTTATTGTATTCTGTTGAAAGACAAAAAAGAATCAAAGAGATTACAAATATAAAAAGCATTGTTCAGGAGCTATTGCTTAAAAGGATCCAAAAGATTACAGATCTGGCGTTGATCTCAATAAGAACAGGCAAAGACAATTTAGCAGACAAACCCCTTCTAGAAGAAGAAAGAATTATCGCAAAAAACATAGTTGAAATTTTAAATATGTATAAAACGAATGTTATAGATAGAGCAATATCATTTAAGAGTCCGTGCTTAAAAGAAGCAATGCAGGAGAAACAAAATGAAGGAAAAGGCGATAAGATAAACAAAGATAACGCTATAATCAGGACTGAAAAAGAAGACAAGAACAGCAAAGAAAAATATTTTGGGAAAGAAGAAGAAATTGAAGAAGGAAACACTAAAAAAGATGAAACAGAAGATAAAGATGAACAACCAGTTTTAATAAGAATAATTACGCCAGTACCCCAGTTCTTAGACGAGAATGGAGAAGTAATCGGACCTTTTCATGAAGAAGATATTGTGTCCTTACCAAGCAAAATTGCTTCTATTCTAATAAAAAAAGGAAGAGCAGAGGAACTCAAAGAATCAAAATCATAAAAAGAACAAATAGTACAACAAAGAAACAAAAAAAGGAATAATTTGAAGAATGAATGAAGGAAAAGAAACAAAAGAAGGAACAACTGAAGAAAAAGAAGAAAACACCAAAGAATTAAGATTAGAAGAAATAAAAGATTTGCTAGATGAAAGGATGTATGAAAAATTAAAGGAACAGAGCATAGAATTGTTAAGACCATGCCAAAAGAAAGCAATAGAAAAGGGATTGCTCAAAGAAAAAGATTTAGTTGTTTGCACACCAACAGCATCAGGAAAGACACTTGTAGCAGAGTTGGCTATGTTAAACAAGATATTGAAGAGTGGAAAAAAAGCTGTATATGTATTGCCATTGAAAGCGTTAGCAAATGAAAAATTCAACGAATTCAGCAAAAAATACTCTGATTTGATAAAGATAGGAAAAGCCACAAGCGACATAGATTCAGATGATAGTTTTCTGGCTGCATACCAGCTAATCATAATAACGCCTGAGAAGCTTGATTCTTTGATAAGACATGGAACGCCTTGGATAAAAGATGTAGATGTTTTTGTAATAGATGAGGTACATATCCTTAATGATCCGTCAAGAGGGCCTACAACAGAAGTCCTGATAATAATGTTAAAACAGATATGCCCTGAAGCTCAATTCTTATATCTGTCTGCTACAATAGGAAACCCAGAGATGTTGGCTGATTGGCTTGAGGCAGAACTCGTAATTGATGATTGGCGTCCTGTCAAGTTGAAGAAAGGCGTTCTAATTAAGAACAAGATAGAGTTTTATGACGACTAAACGATTAAGAATCTTGAATAAGAAAAAACATAAATAGAATAAAGATTAAAATCAGGATTAAAATAAATAAAATATTTAGAGAAAATAAAGATAAAAAAAGACTGAAGATGAAAATGAAAGGCGAAAACAACGACAAAGAAGAGAATGAAAAGCTAAACAAAGATAAGAAAGATAATGAAGAAAAGAATGAAAAAATGAACGAAGAGAGCTCAGAAAAGGATAAACTGACTCAAGATAATAAGAAAAATAAAGATAATGGGAAAAAAGTGAAAAACAGGAAAAAGAGAATAAAAAAAATAATCTACTTCTCAATATTTCTTTTTATAATTGTTATTGGATTGGCAATGCTTCTTTTTTCAATACATGTAACAAAGCCAGCAGTAAGCAGGATTAACGAATACACGAACAGCACTTTCGTTTACGAGCTTGAATATTATTTAGTA
>JASGME010000016.1 GCA_030156615.1 Candidatus Woesearchaeota archaeon
TTTAGGGTTTTCTTATTTCATTTACAAATTTAATATATTTTTTTAATATATTAAACTAAATTTTTTTAACTATTTATCTTCTGGTTCTTTAACATCAATGATTTTACCTTCTATCTTAATTTTTTTGCCAGCATAAGGATGATTGAAGTCTAATTTTATTTTATTTTCTATATGATTTATACTTTTAACTCTAAAATAATCTGTTTCACCCTCATCATTACTATATGCAAAATACATATCTTCTGTGAGATCTTTAGCCTTTACATTTGTCATATCAGCGAATTCATTTAGATCAGACTCTACTATTTCATCATCATCATATTCACCAAAAGCATCTTCTGGTTCTAGTGTGAAACTAAAACTTTCTCCTGCAGATAATCCTTTAAGACGAGAATAGAAAACTAAATTTTCCATATCATCATCATATAAAATTTCTTCTGGTTCGTTTTCTGTTATTTCTACTAAGATTTCTCCATTGGGTTCATCTTCGGATATTTTATAAGCTATGCTTACTAATTTGTTTTTTTCTACTTGCATAAAGAATTTATTTTTTGTATTTTTTACAAAGATAAAAACTTTTTTTTAATAAAAAAATTTTTTTGTTAATTATTCATTAATAATTGTAATAGTAACTAATCTGCAATGTGGTAAAAAGCTAAAATCAGATTTACAAATGCTCTTAGGCACTTGTATAGTAAATCTGGTTTGTGCTATACCATTACCATTAAGCTGTTGAAAAATGTTTAACGCTCTTTTTTGAGCTAATGATAAATCTGCAGTTCCTTCATCACTATCTTGATATCCTTTCAATACAATTTTTAAATTAGGATGCTCATATAAAACTTGTATTATGTAAGATAAATATTGAAAAGTAGAATCATAAATCTGATATGAATTAGGCTCGAAATAGATAAAAAAAGTTTTAGAACCTCCTGTATCTGGTAGCATATCTGCTAGGGTGTCTTGTCGAGTAGGTGTTTTGAAAAGTTCTTTGTAATCATCAATATTAAATTGACTATTTAATGTAATTGATGAATCTACATCTGTAGAATCTACTTTATTAGAATAATATAATGTAGAGTCTATTCCTATTTCGCATAATAAAACATCATCTACATAATAATAGGCTTCTCGTTTACCAAAAGAAAAAATGTTTTTTCTAATGAATTTTTCTTTTCTCCAATCCTTTTTTTAATCCTATTGCCAACCTTCTTTGCTCTATTCAAAGTTCTTCCTAATACATTATAATTAAACATATCAAAGTCCTTTATTTTCTCTCCATATTTGTTGAAATAAACTTTGCTATACAAAGAATCCCTCCCTTTCTTCTCATCTTTATCAATATTGCCTTTAGGATAACCAAGAGTTATTATGCCAATTGGACGCATATGTGAAGGAGCATTGATGATTTCTATTATCTTTTCATCAATAAAGGCTGCCACAAAGCAACTTCCCAATCCCAATGAAACCGCCTCTAGCATCATATTCTGAGCAGCCATTGAACAATTTTCTATTGTATACAATTTTTCTCCTCTCTCGCCATAATATTCAACAGCTTTCTTTTCATCACCTAAAATAACAATGAAAACAGGAGCGTCAAGCATCCAATCCTGATTGCATGCATCACATATCATCTTCTTTTTCTCATTGTCATCAACAACAACAAAAGCCCAATTTTGAATGTTTCCTGAAGAAGGGGATAATCTGCCAGCATTTAGAACCTTCACCAACTTCTCTTTTTCAACTCCTTTATCCTTATAATGCCTTACAGAGCATCTTTCCTCTATTGAATTCTCTAAATCCATTTTATCCCTAGTTCAAGATACTTTGTTCTTTTTATATTTTTGTTATTTTTATTTACTTTCAAATCTCATCAGCAGAATCTATCTTTAATAAGTGAAAAAGTTTTCTTCTTTGTTTTTCATCTCTTCAACTATTTCAAAGGATCTTTTGTAAGGAATAGTTTTTTCTTTTATTTCTTTGAAATAATCCTTTTCAAAATTATTCTTTATTACCTCTCTAAGAATGTCAAAAAGTACTACATGTACAATTATTTTATCCACTTCTTTTGGATAATTCTCTTTTAAATTGTTGATAATATGTCTGAATTTAGTCTTGTTTTCCATCATCAATATATGAATTGATTCATGAATTAATGTTAAAAATTCTCCAAGAGGCTTGTTTTGAATCTTTATTGTTAGTGGATCTGAAATTCCTCCTTTGGGAAAATTTGGAACTAAATAGCAATCATATTCCTCTTTTTTGAAGTTACATTTTGTATATTGCGACATATCTTTTACAATGCTAAGAAGTTTAGAGTTTGTTATTTCTTCTAATTTTCTTTTTTCTTCTCTAAGAATAGAATAGTCGTCAACCTCACAGAATAAATTACAGTAGGGTCTTGATATGATGAAATTTATTTTCATAATGATTTTTAATGAAGATAAAACTTAAAAAGTTAATCATTTAGCTACAATAGAATAATCAATAAAATAGAAATTCTTTTAAATGACCACTCAAATTTACCTTTAAAGATTTGAGAAATGTATTTAATCATAGATAAAAATGAACATTGTTATTCTAGGGTCTCCGGCGTCAGGAAAAGGAACACAAGCATCTAAATTATCCAAAGAGTTAGAAATTCCTAATATTTCTATAGGAAACATTTTTAGAGAGAATATTGAATTAAATACTCAGTTAGGAAAGCTTGTTAAACCGTACATTACAAAAGGGAAGCTTGTTCCTGATGAAATAACCACGAGGGTCGTTATTGAAAAATTATCC
This sequence comes from Candidatus Woesearchaeota archaeon, assembly GCA_030156615.1. Taxonomy (GTDB): domain Archaea; phylum Nanobdellota; class Nanobdellia; order Woesearchaeales; family UBA119; genus UBA119. The sequence continues at coordinate 2,785 of JASGME010000016.1, forward strand.
GAACTTAATATCAATAGTGGCTTTATTCTTGATGGCTTTCCAAGAAATCTTGCGCAAGCAAAGGCTTTTCAACAATATTATAATATAGATAAGGCAATCCTGATTGAGATAGATGATGAAACGGTAATGAGAAGGATTTCTGGCAGACGAATATGCCCTAATTGTGGCGCAATCTATAACATCTATTACGAACCGCCAAAGTATGAAAATAGATGTGATATCTGCGGTCATCCTCTCATAAGAAGGAAAGATGATAATGAACAAACAGCGATGAAGAGATTAAAAGATTACAAAGAGAATACGTTGCCAGTGATTGAATTTTACGATGAAAAAGGAATCCTCATAAGGGTTAATGGTTTAAATTCTCCAGACGAAATATTTGATGAGATAACAAAATCTCTTACGAGGGTTAGGTAATTTTATTATTGTTTTTATCTTTTAATCCTAATAATCAAATTCAACAGGATCTTCCCTGCAAACTGCAGCAATAACAGTTGTAGCATAACTGCCTTTAGTTAAACTAAACTCAAGCCTAAGCATCTTCTTGCCTTTAAAAATATCATCATCTTCTATAGAAAAAGATACATCATCAATGCCAATAAATAAATCCCTTTCAATGGCTTCTCCAGAAAGCCATGGAATTTGTCTTATTATGAAATCTCTAGGGCTAATTCCTTCTTTTTTCATTTCATCTTCAATATACTTATCTATGATGTTGTTCAGCTCAAAACCAAAACCAGGCAACATAACTTTTTCATCATAATAACTTCTTATCAATTCATCTGTCTTTTCATCAATAAAAGCCAACCTTCCAGCAGCATAATCTACATCATAATAAGCAAAATTTCTTCTAATCCAATTAGAAAAAGCGTTATTAAAGATATAACTCTGAAACGCCTCTACATATAATTCAGAGAATTTTCTATTTATCTTCCTAATATTGTCTATAGAATTTGATATGCTTTTCATTGCAATCTTTTCATTACTCTCTATCTTGTCTATATATTCCCTATGAATCATTTCCCATGCTTTATCATAATCTCCGATTACAAGATTTTTACCAATCAGGTGGTTATTCTTATGTTTCCCGAATCTTTGATTATGAAAATAATTTGGAATACAATGAAAATTGAAATTTGAATCAAGCTTGAAATCATTTGAAAGGTTTCTTATACAAATGATGAATCTGTTTCTGTCATGAGCACCTAGAAATAAAGGTCTTGCTACATTCCCAATCCATCTTGTTTTTATATATCTATCTTCTTCATTCTTATCTTTTAGAATCTCGATTCCTTTATGCTTCCCTTTTATAGTTATATATTGTTTCGTAACTGCCTTCTTATCTTTATTCCCGGAGAAAGAGATATCCTTTTCCCTTACATTATATGATTTTGCTAATAATTTTATAGCACTCCTCATATCAACATTCCTTTTCTCTAATAAGAATAAACAATATTCTCCATTATTATCTTTCGCCTCTTCAAGAAATCTCTCCAGCTCTCCGCTAACTTCTTCTATTACCTGAAAGTCTTCTGGCTTATACTTTATTATTGGACTTCTCTTCAACCCTTCAATATCTGAACTATCTTTGTTCATTTTGAAAATCTATAATCGCCTTTGTTATAAAGTTTCTTCTTTTAATTTTTTCTTTATCTCTCCGTTTGATTCAATCGAAAACTTTTTAAATACCCCGCATTATCCTAACATAATAATTATTTGGGTGATAAACTATGGCAGAAAAGAAAGAACATTTGAATTTGGTTTTTATTGGACATGTAGATCATGGGAAATCTACAACTGTTGGAAGATTGCTGTATGACACAAAGAACATTGACGAGCAAACCATGAGAAGGCTTAAGGACGAAGCTACAAAGCTTGGAAAGGCAGGTTTTGAATTTGCTTATGTTATGGATAACCTCAAAGAAGAGAGGGAAAGGGGTGTTACAATTGACCTCGCTCATAAAAAATTTGAGACTGATAAATATTATTTCACAATAATTGACGCTCCTGGACACAGAGATTTTGTAAAGAATATGATTACTGGAGCATCTCAGGCTGATGCTGCTGTTCTTGTTGTTGCAGCTAACGACGGCGTTAATGCTCAGACAAAAGAGCATGTATTCTTATCAAGAACACTTGGCGTAGATCAGATGATTGTAGCAATTAATAAAATGGACATAAAGGATTATTCTGAAGAAGTATATAAAAAAGTTAAAGAAGAAGTTACAAAGTTGATGAAGAGTATTGGCTACAAAACAGATCAGGTTCTATTCGTTCCAATCTCTTCTTTGAAAGGCGACAATGTTGTAACAAAGTCAGATAAAATGTCTTGGTATTCAGGTCCGACTTTGCTGGAAGCATTAAATACATTAAAAGTGCCACAAAAACCTGTTGATCTTCCATTGAGATTACCAATTCAGGATGTTTATAATATAACAGGTATCGGAGTAGTCCCTGTTGGTAGAGTTGAGACAGGAGTTTTGAAAGTAGGTCAAAAAGTAATTGCAATGCCTGGCAGAGAAGGAAAGGGCGTTCCGGGAGAAGTTAAGTCAATAGAGATGCATCATGAGCAACTCAAAGAGGCATATCCTGGGGATAATGTTGGCTTTAATGTGAGAGGCTTTGGAAAAAAGGATATCGCTAGGGGTGATGTTGTTGGACCTGTGGAGAACCCACCAACAGTTGTAAAGAGATTCACAGCACAGATTGTTGTGCTCAGTCATCCTAGCGTAATTACAGCTGGGTACACACCTGTTTTCCATGTACACACTTCTCAGGATCCGGCAAGGATTGTTGAGATTCAGAAGAAATTAAATCCAGCGACTGGCGAGGTTTTGCAAGAAAAACCAGATTTCATTAAGAATGGTGATGCAGCAATAGTTGTTGTAGAGCCAATCAAACCATTAGTAATTGAGAAATATAAAGAGATTCCACAGCTGGCTAGATTTGCTGTTAGAGATTCTGGTGCAACAGTTGCAGCAGGAATGTGCATTGACTACGAGAAAGTTTAGAGCAACAACTGAAGAAATATTTTTATTTTTTTATGATTTTTTCAAATTAACATGAACTATTTGTGAAAGAGGAGTTAGAATGCCAAAGGCAAGGATTAAATTCGCAAGCACGGACATTGCAAAGATAAATCAAATCTCTGATTACATTAGAGAAATCGCTGAGAAAACAGGAGTAGAGATGAAAGGGCCTGTTCCTTTGCCTACAAAAAGATTAAAGCTTACTACGAGAAAGAGTCCCGGTGGAGAAGGAACTGCAACATGGGAAAGATACGAGATAAGAATTCATAAAAGATTAATTGATATGGGCTTAGATGAGCGTGCTCTTCGTCTTGTAATGCGCGTTCCAATTCCTGATGGCCTAAACATAGAAATTGAGATGATTGATTAAATCTTCTCCCTTTTACTTGGTTCTTTTGATTTAATATCCTATTTCTTCTTATCATTATATTTAAAATTGAATAATTTTTTATATTCCTTTTTGTTTTATCTTTTCATAACATAAAGCCGACGTCGCATACATAAACTTCCCCTCGGTCGTTTAGTCGCGCCGTCGTTGAATGAATAGTTTATTATATTTCCTTTTATCCTTTTAAGCATATTAAAGCCGACGTCGCATAATCCGGGATTGCGCTCGGCTCGAGACCGAGTGGCCTCTGGCCTTGGGGGTTCAAATCCCTCCGTCGGCGTTGTCCCCTTAGTCTAGCTTGGATAGGACACAAGCCTGCGGAGCTTGGAGCCCGGGTTCAAATCCCGGAGGGGACATTTTTCCTCCCAAAAGAAAACTTTATAAAAGTTTAATCGCTTTCTCTTCAAAAGTGAGAATGCCTCTGTAGCATAGCGGTTAATGCGCCTGACTTGTAATCAGGAGACCGGGGGTTCAAATCCCTCCAGAGGCTTTCTTCCCTTACTTTCATTCTTTTCTCCTTTTAATCGGAGTGCCTAACGACTTCTGAAGTTCTTTCTTCCAAAGAATTCCGATCTTATGCAATTCTGATGAGAACTCATCGCTTAATGTATATTTCTTCTTATATAAATCTAAGTATATCATCCCCATGCTTCTCATCGGTGTAATTATTCTATCGTAAAATTGTCTCTTATTGTATGAAAGCTTGACCTTCTTTCCTATGTAAGGAGGTTCATCTATCTCTGTAATAAGGTTTCCCTCATGAAGGGAGGTAGCAAACAAAGACATCTCTGTTTTTGTTAATTCGCCTCCATGCTCCTTAAACTCTTTTACGAGAGCTTTTGCTACAATAGCCTGCTGTTTCGTTGAGAAAACAATCTCATAAATATCGTCAGGGATGTTGAATCTATCAAATAAAATAACCACTTTCTCACCACTATTGGTATTTTTTATACAATATTAATATACATATGAGAATACTGATATTTAAAATTATCCTTTATTTTGCTCCAACTCTTTATTTTTTTGAAAAAATAAAAAAAGAAATGAAAAAAGAGGCTCCCTTGAGGGGGTTGAAAGAAGTAGAGGAAGGGAGCCATCTTTCATCATAAGATATAAAACTAAACTAATATATAAATGTTGCTTTTTTGTATACTGAATTCCCTTTTTGCTCCAATTTTGACAACCGAACATTTAAATATTCCAATTAAGAAATAATGAAGAGGTGGCAATGCTGGATAAGAAAGCCTATTTTTTTACATTGGATGCAATATTAGGATTATCAATCTTAGTTATGGGAATAGCTATCCTTTTTGTTATTGAAGTAGATAATCCCCCTCCAAAATCCTTTGATTATGTTACTTCAGTAAGAAATTTCTATTCTGGAAAGGTAGAGAGCATAGACTTTAACTCCGGAAGTCCCTTTGCTGATGAGCTTAAGAGTTGCTTCTATAATGGCTCATGTAACTTGGAGAATAGAATAGATGAGCAAATCCTAATTCTATGCGAGCAGGGAAATTCATATTGCAATGATATTGCTAGTAATTCTTTAAATGAATTAATAAAAGCATCTCCTCTTTTAGAAGGCAATCTCTCCTTATCAATCTATTGTGATGGGTCAAAAATATACAATACAACTGATTTTGAAATCCATGATGAAGGGAAAGAAGCAAGTTCAATAGCCTCATCAAAATGGGTAGTAGTGGCATCCACTAACACAGAACTCTACGGACCTTGCATATTTGAGGTGATTTCATGGTCATAATGAACAAGAAAGGGGTATTCTTCACAATTATGTCTATTACATTAATATCAGTAGTTCTCTTGATCCTAGCTCCTTATCCACAGCAATCATTGATGATGATTGAAAGAGCAGACAAAACAGCTCTTGAATATGGTAACGATTTCTTTGTCTATCTTGAGAATTCAATCCTTCCTTCTATGGTCAAGGCATCCAGCTATAGTGCTTTGAATAACATCTCAAGGGAATATGATTCTCTACTCAGCTCAGGCAAGGATTTTGAAACAGCCTTTAAGATGCTTCTCTGGAATGAAACATCTACAATAGCGGGCCTTGGTAATCCTTACAATATGACATATCTGCTGAAAGAATTAGAAAAAGAATTCGATGAATCAAGTCCAGACACTTTCAGTCTCTCATTATCTAAAAACTACACTGAATCAAATATATCTATTTTCCAAAACGACATTACCGGTCCTTATCAGGTTGGGGTTAATGTCTCAGTAAAAGCATCTTTAAAGACAAATGTAGCAAACTGGAGTTCAACAATTCATATCACTTCTTATGTTCCAATAATCGGCTTGGAAGATCCAGTGTATGCTCATTATACTGAAGGAAAATATCATAATTATTTCAACTTATCTACTCTAGACCTAGGAAGGAATCTTAGCGCGACACCGGATCAACTGCTTGCTTTATATACTCCTGTTCAGATTGGATGTTTCCTAAATAAAGCATGGAATTCTAGCTGTTTTGAGGATCATGTGAACCGCTCAGCTTATTTCAAGAATTCAAGAGCCCCATCTTTCATTCAAAGAATGAATCTTGATATTACATATAACTCATCATGTTGTGGCATAGAATCTTTCCTAAACCCTGCGAAAATTGACATGAGCAGTATTCATTATGGCCCAGACTACAACGATCCTGATGGAGACGATAAAAATATGACTTATGTTGATTATTGTTTCTTTAGCGGTCAATGCGGAGGGATTGAAGGAGACAATCCTGATAGAATGAAATTAATAACAGACTTATACTGCCTAAACGACACTTTCCCATACATCAAAATAGACTATATGAGACTTGATTACTATAATTTAAGTGATTGTCTAAGGAGATAAACTAATAAAATCATAAAAAAGATATCTTTTTATCCTTTCCATATCTTCTTTTATCAAATGGCGGATAGTTATTATAACAAGATAGCTAAATTCTACAATAGCTTCAGAAAAGAAGAGCAATTAGAGAAAGCTCTCTTCGTCAAATCACTAATTGAGCCAAAAAATGATGAAACAATGCTTGATGTAGGTTGTGGAACAGGCATCTCAATGTCCGTTTTTGATTGTCATATTATAGGCATAGATCCCTCAGAAGAGATGCTAAAAAACAATCCATTTGAGGCAATAAAAGGATATGCAGAATCTATTCCCTTTGCAGATAATTCTTTTGATTATGTGATAAGCATTACCGCAGCCCAAAATTTTAAAAATATTGAAAAAGCCATAGCAGAAATCTACAGAGTATGCAAGAAGAAATCTGTAATAACAATCATGAGCAATTCAAAGAAACTTCCTTATCTTCGGAAACAGCTAAAAAAACATTTCCCTGAAGTAAAAGAATACATCTTAAAAATAGATACAGCTTTTCTATGCATAAAATAACCTTATTCTTCTTCCGTCTTTTGGTTCTCTCTCCTTATTACCTTTATATCTTCAATGTTAAGCGTTATCGGTATAGGCACAGCGGCATTAAGCAGTTCAATCACAACCTCTGATTTAGTATTATCAAGTCTGATGACCTTTGCTTGCTCCCTCTTGAAAGGTCCAGAGATTATCTCAACAATGTCATTTTTCTTGATATTAGTTGTTGTTTTTTTGCTAACCTCTACAAGATGCTCGATCTCTTCGTAGCTAACCTCCTCTTTAAGAAGTCCTCTTGCATAAGGAACACCATTGGCAGCAACCTCTGCACTTTCCCTGTTCTTTGCCTCTACAATAATGTAACCCTTCATTCCCGGAGGGTGCACTATGGAATATATTTCAATACCTTTTTTAATGGCATTACTGAACATAAATCCAAGAACCTGTTCTTCTCTGTTTGCCGTTACCCTCAAGATAAAATATTTTGGTTTATCTTCTTCCATTTAATGCACCTTAAAAGAGATATATGCCAATCATCTGAATTGCAAATCCTATCGCACCTATTATTAATATACCTAAAGCTGTAATTTTGACTATGTTCTGAAACTCCTCTTTTGTTGGTTTCTTTGTTAGCCTAATGGCCACTTTACATTGATACAAAAATTTCTTTATATCTATCATATTTATCACGGAAAAGCCAAACTATTTATAAATTTAATCCTTTTAATCAACAAACTCTATGCCTAAATCTGATTCCATGTCTTGCTTTGTCTTTGGGCTATATGTTGAACCAAGTATCTGAGAAGATTTAACGCCTGTTACTATTACCATTACTCTTAAAGTATTCTCCAAATCCTCATAAATCTGAGCTCCCCAAATTATCTTTGCATCTTCGTCAAGCTTTTCTGCTATTAACTCCATTGCCCTTTTTGCTTCAGCTAATGTAAGATTATTTCCTCCAGAGATATTAATTAATGCCCCTTCTGCACCAGCTATGTCAACATCCAAAAGCGGGTTTTCAATAGCCTTATCAACAGCCTCTTCAACCCTATTCTCGCTGTCTGATTCACCTACTCCTATTAAGGCAACCCCGCCTTCTTTCATTATAGCTCTAATATCTGCAAAATCCAGATTAACTAAGCCAGTCCTTGTAACGAGCTCAGCGATTCCTTTAACTGAGCTAGTAAGGATCTCATCTGCAACTTTAAAAGCAGTGTTTATTGGCAAATCAGGTGCAATCTCTAGCAGTTTATCGTTTGGTATTATAATCAAGGTATCAACATTCTTTCTTAAATTTTCTAATCCATGTAGGGCATTCTCATACCTGGAATTCCCTTCCATTGTGAATGGCAAAGTAACAATTCCTATTGTTAATGAACCTTGCTTCTTCGCAATCTCTGCCACGACAGGAGCGCTCCCAGTTCCAGTTCCGCCACCAAGTCCACAGGTTATGAAAATCATATCAGCTCCTTTTAATGCCTCTTTCATATCGGCCTCATTTTCTCTTGCAGCTTCTTCACCTATCTTTGGATTGGATCCTGCCCCAACTCCGTGCGTCAGCTCTCTTCCGATTAGAATCTTCTTATCAGCTTTTGTATAGAGCAAATCCTGAGCATCAGTATTTATCGCGACAGTCATAATTCCTTCAATTCCAACCTCTTTCATTCTAGAAAGGGTGTTTCCACCAGCACCACCACACCCAACAACTCTTATGCTGGCTCTTTGCGAGTTTAGCAACTGCTCTAATTCTCTATCTATCTCTGTGTTTCCCTTCTCTCTTTTGATTGTTAAGGAGTCGTATGCCTTTTCTCTAGCATTCTTAATAATTCCTTCCATTTATCCTCTCCCCCTCGTATTATTTTATTAAGTTATACTTTATATTGTATGATATTTTTTAAAGAACAGCCAGCTGTTCTTAATTATCTGTAGAATAATAATATTTAAACCTTTGTTTTTTATTGATCCTCAGATGTTCTTTTTGTTTCATCTTTTTCTTCTTTCTCTTTCTTCGTCTCTTCCTTTTTAAATATCACTTCTTCAATATTGCAGCTCTCAGTTATCTCTTTTTTAATCAGATCCATGACTTCTTGAGGAAGTTCAAAGTTATGCTTGATTGTTGCAGTTTTATCATTGACTTCTGCCTTAATTTCACTAATTCCAATCATTCTTTTAATAATGGCATTTACCTTTTCCTCTTCGTTTTCAACAATTCTATTCACTTTGAATTTATATGTTAATTTTTTTCCAGCCAAAGGATGATTCATATCAACAAGAACTCGGCCTCCACTAACACTTTTTACAACGCCTCTCTTACCATCAATCTCAATCTCCATCCCCTGAGATGGATTAAGCTTGTGCTTCCTGAACTGTGCAAGAGAGACTAATTTTATAGCTTCAGGCAATCTTTTTCCAAAAGCGTCTTCTGGATTCAATTCAATATTATATTCTTTTCCAACCTCTTTCCCTTCTAATGCTTTGTCTAATCCTGGAATAAGATTATTCCTTCCAACGCAGACAATAACTGGTGTATATTCAATACCTTCTAAAAACAATTGATTATCCTTTGCTACTTTCTCATCAGTCGTATCAAAAATAAATCCATCTTCTGTCCATCCAGTATATTCCAGCTCAACAAAATTCCCTCTCTTAATCACATTCTCGGCCATTGATAACACCTTCTTATTAAAATAAAGAAACTAAAAATATAAAAATTTATGTATTTATTAATTTTCGTCCTTAAATTCAATTAAATTACAACTCTTCTCTCTATATCTTAAATCTCAATCTTCTTTCTCTTCGTTCGTATCTTCTATGTCTTCTTCATAACCCTTCATAAAAGCCTCTTCTTCAGTTGAGATTTCGTCACTTTCTATTAAGTCGTCCCTGTTATCTTCCTCGTAAACACTGTTATCCTCATCTATATCATATTCGTCTTCCTCAATATCGTCCTCATACATATAGATCCCCCTTTTTTGATAGAAAGCAACTCCTTTAAAAAGGTTTTTATTTTTTGTTATTTTACTAACATCAAATGAATGCAATTGAAACAGAAAAAAACAATAATATGAATGCTGCAGTTCTTTTTTCCGGAGGAAAAGACAGCGTATATGCGCTTCATTTGGCAAGAATATCTGGTTTTAATATAAGATGTCTGATCATTATGCTTCCGGAGTCTAACGAGTCTATGCTCTTTCATTATCCATTCACGCATGGAGCGACCAAGGGAGCGGTGACCTGGGAGCGCGGCTCTTGCGGGCAGCAGCCCGCATCCATGCGCA
>JASGME010000017.1 GCA_030156615.1 Candidatus Woesearchaeota archaeon
AGAAAAAGTTGATAATACGAAAGATGAAGAAAAGAACAATAGTATTGATATTGATTTAGTGAAGATTGAAAATGCAATGGATAAAATAATTGAAAAATACGCTAAAATAAATCCATCTTTAAAAGACATCTTAGCATTATACAAAGAAGATCTCATAGAAGAATTAAAAAGGAATTAATCTACATATATGCCTTGTAAGAGATTTATGGATATAATAAACAAATTGTTTATCTATTTTTGCATTAGCATCTTCTGCAATTTTCTTTTCATCAACAAAATCAGGAAAAATCATTACAATAACATTGCAATGATTAATTGCATTCTTTAGAAAACTAGTATAAAGCTCGTTAATAGAACCTTTTAATTTTGTGTTCTTTCCATAAGGTGGATCCGTTACTATAACATCACAATCCTCATCAAAAAGCCTTGCATCCTTCTTTTCCAAAATTGCATCTATTCTAAAGAACTCTAAATTTTTCTTTGCCCTTCCTAGCATAGTCCCGTCTATGTCTATTCCTTTTACTTTATATCCTAATAATCCTGCCTCAATTAATATTCCTCCACTACCGCAAAATGGATCAACTAGAAAACCACTCTTGATTCCAGACAGATTAATCATTGCCCTTGCAATCTTTGGATGAATACTTGATGGATGCAATGCAGGTCTATTGTTTGGCATTCTCTCTTCAAAGCTTCTTCTCTGCCATATCCTTTTGCATAACCAAATATTGCCAGCTTCTTTAATTACAAAAAGCTCACTAGAAGCTCCTTTAAGATTTGTCTTAGGATTTAAACCCTGTTTTTTCAGTGCAACCCAAATCGCATCTGCAATCTCTCTCTCTTTAAAGCCACAATTAAATCTTCTATCCTTTCTCACTGAGAAGTCCTTGTTATAATACCATTTCCAATCAACATGTTCTATTGCCTTAAGGAAATCCTTCTCTAAGGAAGAAGTTATGACCTCATAAGCAGACCTTATGAGACCTAACCTGTCAATCTCTTCTTTTTCTAATGTTCCTTCAAAAATGGAAAAGGCGTTAGAAATAGGTTTAGCTCCAGGTAAAATAGCTGAAAGTTCCTCATGGCCAAATCCTTTTATACACCTGTCAATCTCAAACAAATATTTTTTATGCATAAAATTAATAACACCAATAAATTTTTAATGTTTATCTTATTTTCTTCATTTATGGCAGAATTTAATGTAAGCACAGAAAAGCTTTTCATTGAAGATCCTTATTTAAAGGAAACAGATGCTAAAGTAGTAAAGATTGAAGAAAATAAGGTATGGCTGGATAAAACCATTTTCTATGCCTTTTCAGGAGGACAGGCTTCGGACAGTGGAAGCATTAATGATATAATCTTAACAGATGTTCAAAAAGATGGAGAATCAATAGTTCATATTCTGAGTGATGCTCCTGATTTTAAAGAAGGTGATGTAGTTCATCTAAAACTAGATTGGGAAAAGCGATATTCATTAATGAAACTGCATTCTGCAGCACATATAGTTTATTTTTTATTTAAAGATAAGACAGGAATAACCGAGCTTATAGGTTCAAACATTTCAGTTGATAAGGCGAGACTTGATTATTCTTATCCAGAGAGTATAAAGCCTTTGCTTGAAGATATAGAAAGAGAAGCCAATGCTCTTATAGAAAAAGGAATTGAAATAAAAAGTTATCCTGATGAAGAAAATCCGAAGAAAAGATGGTGGCAACTTGATTCTTTAGAAGAATGGAAAATGCCCTGTGGCGGCACGCATGTCAAGAATACAAAAGAAATAGGGAAGATAATGCTAAAGAGAAAGAACATTGGTTCAGGAAAAGAAAGAGTTGAGATTGCATTAAAGCTTCTTTAAGAGTGGAGTTAATTTTATGAAGCCGCCTTCAATATACGTTCTAAAAAAACCTTCACAGGAATCATTATATACACATGACTCGCATTCTTTTGTTTTCTTCTTTTGCATATAAATGGGAACTCCATAATCTTCAAGTCCAAAATGTTTATATCCTTTATACGGGACTGAAAAATCAGCATGAGGTATTTTATCATCTTTTGTTATGCATACAGGAATGTCTCTGATGATTAATTTAAGGTTAATCTTCTTTGAGAATTTCAATGTATCATTAAAATCTCTTTTTAAATCCTCGAAATCAGGAATTGATTTTATAAAATTTCTTTTAGATGGAACAAACCCTGCTATTGAAAGATGAAATTCTTTCGCAAATTTAATCTTTGAAATCAGATAAAATAGTTCTTTTAGATTATATTGATTCTCTTTTAGTATTAAACTAGTTATGATTAATTCTGGTTTGTTATCAAGATAGTATATATTCTCTAAGGCACGCATTACATCTTCAAAGCTTCCCTTTGATTGAGTTATGCTGTCATGAATTGATGCGTTGTGTCCATAAATTGGTATCCTTAATGATGTTACTCCTGCCTCTAAAATGCTCTTTAAAAGGTCTTTATTTACTAGATTTCTTCCGTGAGTAGACAGCATAATCTTCTCTGCCTTACTAATATGTTTGATTTTCCAAATTACTTCAGTTATTTTTTCATATTCAATAGGATCATTTCCACTGATTTCAACAATTTCTATTTTGCTTTTGTTAGAGATTTCTTTCAGTTTGTCATATTCATCTCTAAGATTTTTATCTATATCGCCTCTATTTGCTTTGCCACAGAACACACATTCATTAGAACACCCAACGCTGTACAAAACAAAGTTTGTTATTATTCCTTCTTTTTTATCATTGTTATTCTCCATTTTTATCATTTATCATGTTTTTTGCATCTTCCAAATCATTCAAGAATCTTGAAACAGTGTTTATTATCTGCTCAGGTTGCGTTGAAAGAATCTCTGAGCTCCTCCTTAAAATCTTAGTATCATCTAACTTCAATGCTTCTTTAGATGTAAGATAAAGCAATGATTCATCTATGGCTTGTCCTTTTTTCAATGCCTTCCTAACGCTTTTCCATTTGTCAAATAATTCAGAAACCCTTCTTATTATTTCATCTCTATTGCAATTAAGAAGTTTTGCAAGTTCATCAACAATCTTCTTCTCATGCTCAGCAAGCTCAACTGCTGAATTGCCTGCAACGAACTCAATCCTTACAATTCCATCTTGTATCTTTGTGCTCTTAATCAACTTAATCAATTTTGCTTCTGATGTTGAGTTCAGATGAGTCCCTCCACATGCTTCAACATCAAAATTCTCAATCTCAACAATCCTTAGCTCTATTTCTGGAACAGCTCCCCCCTGATATATTCTAAAACCAAATCTCTTCTCTGCGTCTCCTCTTTGTAAAAAATATTTGTTTATCTTTCTATTTTCATTGATAACATCATTTGCAATCCTTTCTATTTCCTCAGCCTCTGATTCAGAAAGAGAGGCATAATGCGTTATGTCTAATCTTGCTTTATCAGGATACTTGGCAGCTCCTGCCTGCCAGACATGTTCTCCTAATACTCTTCTAGCAGCACCATTTATTATATGAGCTGCAGTATGATGCTGGCTGAGTTGAATCCTTATGTTTTTATCAATAAATCCTTTCACATTCGTTCCTTCTTTAAGCAATGATTCCTGATTCTTTATTCTATGAACAATGATTTTTTCATATTTGAATACATCATTAATAATATATTCTTTTCCCGTTGAATCAACAAGTCTTCCCTCATCATGGAGTTGCCCTCCTGATGTAGGATAAAAGCCTGTTTTGTCCAACACAACATATTGACCATTTGTCCAGATTACCTTTGCTTCAAATTCCAAATTTAGATAATCATTCAAGTATAGTTTTTCTGTCGGACTTAAATCAGGAATATTAAGTTCAATCTGCTTCTTTGTAGAACTCTCATCGTTAATCTTGTCTGATTCGTGCAATTTAGATATTCTTGAAAAAAAGTTTTCAGGAATCTCTATGGAAATTCCTTGCTCTTTCAGTTTTTCATCTATAATTGAAGGAGCAATACCAAAGCTATCGTAATATTTAATCAAATCATCTGTTGTTATTTTAACTCCTTTTTTAACATCATTTACAATCCTCTTGATTAAATTGTCTCTTTTCTCAGATGAAGCATAATACTTTTCCTTTTCTACATTAAGAATCTTCTTTACAGTATCTATATTTTCAAGAAGCTCAGGATACTCATCAGATAAAGTTCTTGCATGAATCTCTGCAAGATCTGTTAAATCTATCTGTTCCCATCTAAACTTCTCTATGAAACTCATTGCCCGTCTAAATACAGCTCTTAGATTGTAGCCACCCCCCTGATTTGAAGGCAAAGCTCCGTCTGCTATAGCATATAATAAGCTTCTGCTATGTTCAGCAATAGCGTTTAATGCACTCCATGGTTCTATTATGCTTCTTAATTCATTGGCCCTGATGTCAATAGAATTAGCTATTTTGTCAAACAACTGCTGAGGATTTTCGGTCTCGTCTTTGCATAAAAGCCCAGAATATGGAAGAAATTTGTTAATAATCATCTCGTCCTTAATTGATAGATTAAAATTTGCCTTATCATGAAGATATTTAAGCACTTCAGGCATAACAGAATCATAACTTGAGCCAGTTCCAAGCAAGAACCATAGACATCTCTCCTGCCCCATTCCCATATCCAAAACCTTTATCTCCATCTCTTCCAATCCTTCTTTTGTTATCTTGTGAGAAGGATATACCTGATTTCCTATTTCCAAGCCACCTGAGAAGAATTCAAGACAAGCTCCAAAGTTTCCACCACCACCCCATGAATCCTCATGAATCACAATCTCTTCCTTTCTTAGATTCATTCCTTCAATAAACCATTCAAAATAATCCCTAAAGTATTTATCCTGATTGAATTCCTCTTTTGGAAAGAAAGCGTGTTGCCCTATCATAGTAAATCCAGTATAATGTCTTCCTGTTATTCCTACATTATCTATATCTCCAAACCTTAAGCATATTTGTGGCACTATCAATGGATTTGCAGGTGGTGGCATCTCACCAGAAGTAACATAAGGCTGAAAATCTGTTATAGAAGCAATTGTGAATTCAGTTGTCGGATTCCATCTTGCAACTACAGGATATCGCTTGATTGCAGTATATCCTTTCTTTTCAAACAAAGAGTTAAACCTCTTCCAAATATCTGTAAAGCGAATATTTTCTTCTCTGGCTTTTCCAATAAAAGAATAACCGCCTTCGCAGTTTGTATCACCACAGACATCTTTTGCCCTTGATGGATGCTCCCAAAAGAATCTTCCACAGTTCTTGCATTTCTTTCTTTGGAAACCAAGATCCTTCAATGCCTCAACAGGAAAGAATTCTTGAGGCTCTTTATCCGTCCAGCTCTTGAATATCTTTTTGATTTCTGCTTCAGAAGGGATCCCTGATGTGAATCTGTAAGTTTTCATTACATTATGAAAATATGTCTTATTTAAAAGTTTTCTGTAATTCTTCTTATTCCAATCTGTTAAACCTTTCTTAAAGAGTGTTCAATTCTTGGCAACTGATGAAAAATTAGAAAACTTTTTATACATATATTAATCAAAAATAAAAAATGGTTAAAAATAATATAAAGAAAAGCAAAAAAAGTTCAGAGATAAAAAGAAAATCCGCAGATTATGATTCTATTGAAATTAATAAGATCTATTTATTTATCCTACTTATCTTCTGTCTTGTTTTAGCAATCATGCTTATCCTTGAAATTTATTCGTCAAGAATAACAGAAAGACAACTTAGGGAGGAGCTCAAACAGTTCTATCTTAATAGCCCTTTAGGGATTACAGAAAACGGGAATATAAATATTGAGGCATTCAAGCAAGTTAAAGAGATGTCGCCTCAGGAGATAAAAGAAATAATGGATGTTGGCGTAGATTTTTGTGTTTATGTGGTTGATTCTAATAATAATCTTCTTGGCGATGAAGAAGGAAATCCTCTATCTTTTTGTAGCTTTGAAACAAATTAAAAAATAAAAAAAAACAAAATAAAAAAATGCAGAAAAACTAGGATGCAATCTCAGTTGCATCTTCTGAAACATTTGGATTCTCAAACACCTTTTCGTAATAGCTCATTGGCTTTATGTCTGTTATTGTAGTCTTGTGAATTACATACTTGCCATCCTTGCTCAGTGTTATCCTGCTCTCTATTAAAGGCATATTCGCCAACTGTTTCAGTCTTTTTTCTGGGAGTTCGTTCAACTCATCCATTGAAATCACCTCAAAGATTTCTATATCTGATATTAATAAAACGCTTTCTGGAACTTTTTCGTAAAAATCACCATTTTTTAAATGAGAAATCGTTAAATTTATAAACAAAATTAAAAAACCAAGAGTTAAGCGTCGGTGATCTAATGGCTATGATTGCGGCCCTCCAAGCCGTCTATCCGGGTTCGAATCCCGGCCGACGCATATGAGCCCGTAGCTTAGCTTGGTTGGAGCGCTGGTCTTATATGGCTACGTTCCGTTCAACCTAGGGAAACCAGAGGTCCGGGGTTCAAATCCCCGCGGGCTCATTTTTTCCCTTAAGAATTCTTTTTTCTATTCCTTTTGTTCTATTTCCTTTCTGTTTTTATCGTATAATTTGTAGCCATCTTTCCATAAATCCTCAGGATAATCCTCTTTGTTCCATTTTGCGTATTTCATTGTCTCTGGAAATAGTTGATTCATCTGTTCCATCATCTCTCTGACTATATGCACATAAGCATAATTCCCTTTCTTAATATCGCTTCTTAATCTTCCAACATAGGCAACCTGTTTTATAGACCAAGAATGAATTGCTCGTCTTAATGCTCCGAATGGAACTAATTTCTCAGCAATGTATGGATTCTGAATGGATGCTTTCTTGTAGATTTCTCTTGCTTTCATCATATCTTGTTTATATACATCCGCCAATCCATATTTCTCAAAAAGAGGAGGAATTTCAAAACCAAGATTCGTTGATAGAAGTTGGGTGCTTCTTGCACCATTTCTATGTCTAAATATATCTCTGTATGCATGATGACCCATCACAAACTCTATAATAATTCCTCCATGTGCAATGCCTTCATCAATATTATCGTATTCTCCCCTGTTTGCATGAATCTTCTCCAAAACAGCCCTTGTATCATCTTTGTTAAGTCTTTCATATATAGAAAAAAGCGGTGATTCAAGATAAGGAAAGAGAGCACAGGCCGCATTGAACCTATCAGTTGCAATGTCAATATCTCTTGAAGTTATTATCTTTACTTTAGGCTTATCATATTGAACAACAGGAATATCTTTGAATCTTTCTCTCATTTCATTTAAAAATTCTGTTTCCTTGTATTTTATCCATTTGTCTTCTTTAATATGACTCTTCTCACCAAGAAGGACTGGTGAAATCTTCTTCGCTTCTTCCCAAAGTTCATAGCCTCTTTGTTTATCCTCTTCTCTCTCTGATGATATCATATTTGTTATAATCTCTTCAAGGCTTCTGGAATCAACGGAAAATCCTAAAGATGTTCTTGTAGAGGCAGGCAAATAAACCCTTGCAGAATCAAACACAAATCTTTTCAGGTTATTCATCAAGGCATCATCAGAAATTGGCTTTCCTTTTTCTTTAATGCTCTCTTCTTTTTTATATTCTCTTATGGCTTTTCCCTCTTCAGAATTCCATATCAAATCTATTAATTTTTCTGTTGTTTTCAAATATTGAGAATTCATATATGCTAAGTATTCAAAGAATTCATCTGATTGTTTAAGCCTCTTTATGTCAACATCTTTTAAAGTCATATCTAAAACATTGCCATAAGATATATATCTTGTTGATTTTGCTTGAGGCCTGTTTCTTGGATGCCCCAATATATGTGAGGCTGAAATGTCTGAGATGTCTTCGCAGTATCCAATCAGATTGCTTATCTCCTTGATTGAATTGTGTCCATGCCTAATTACCCATTTCTTATTAAAATTCTCTGCTTTTTTTGAAACCTTAATGCTCCCTGTCTTATCCCTGTTTATCGCCATTTCTTCTTTAATTAGAGGAATCATCCTTCTTGTTTCATCATTTTTTTCTTCATCTAAGAATTCTAAGACTCTGTCCTGCATAGGCATATGAGTTCTTGAAACAGCCGCCATCAATGGTGCCAATTCTTCTCCTGCCAATAATGACTGCTGATAAAGAAAACTTGTTCTTCCGTGCGGATTTGTAAAAAGGTAAGCTCTCAATAATTCTTCTTCATCTTTTGAGAAATTCTTCATCTGATTATCAACTTTCTTAATGTTTTTATTCTTTTGTGTATTGAAAAAAGAGTTTTTAAAAAGATGTATTAATGGAAATAAAAATGACAAAACATTTTAAAGATAAAATCTATTCTTCTTTCTAATGAAAACTGATCATTACTTTTCAGAGAATCCGAGCTCATCCTATATTGAAGAAGAAATCAATGTAGATGTCTTAGGCATTCACTTCAGAATTAAATCTGCTTCAGGGATATTTTCACGGAAAGAGTTGGACAACGCTTCAAGACTTCTAATTGAAACAGTCTTCCCATCAATAAATGATGGAGAGAATATTCTTGATTTAGGATGTGGCAATGGAGTTATTGGGATAGCTTTAGCTTTGAAGAAACCAAAGGCTTCTTTCGTATTATCTGATATAAACAATCGAGCAGTAACATTAGCAAGGAAAAACAAGAATCTGCTAAAGCTTAAAAATGTTAAAGTAGTTCATTCGGATATCTTTGAGGATATAGAAGAAAATTTTGACAAAATCATCTGCAATCCTCCGATGGCAACTCCAAAAGAATTAAGATTAAAGATGATAACTGAATCATATGGCCATCTTGTTTCAAAAGGAATGATTTATATGGTTGCAAGACATAAAAAAGGCGGCAATATCATTGAGAAAGGCATAAAAGATGTTTTTGGCAATTGCTCAGTTATTGCAAAGAAAGGCGGTTTCTGGATTTATTCCGGAGAAAAAAGTGAATAAATCTTTTGCATAATAAAGAATGAAAACAATAAGAAAAGTTATTAAATAAGTTAATTATCAGTCAAAATATGAATATATCTGTAATCATCCCAACTATAAACTCAGAGCACAGAATAGAAAAAGCAATTAATCATATTCAGAATTATCTTGAGTCTTCTGATTTTATTGAAGAATTTGAAATAATTATAGCTGCTCAGTCAAGTAATGATGATACCTTTGGTAAGATAAAGACTTTAGAATCTAAAAACATAAAGCCTCTCTTCATAGAAGAAAGAGGCAAAGGTAAAGGAATCCAAGAAGGGATAAAGGCAGCCAGCAATCCTTGGATTTGTTTCATTGACGATGATTTAAGTTATCCGATTGAATTTTTAGACGATTGTGCACCACTTCTTGACAATTATGACATCTTCATAGGTTCTAGGACTAAAGGCAGCAGAGAAGGTTCTCTATCAAGAAAGATTGCAGGAAAACTTTTTCATTTGTATGTTAGCGTTCTTTTTTCAATACCTCAGAGCGATATCCAAGCAGGATTGAAGCTTTTCAGAGCATCAATTTTCGACAAGATTCCTTTGCCAAATGAAAACGGCTATCTTTGGGATACCTTGTTTTTATATTATGCAAATAAAGAAGGATTGAGGATAAAAGAGATTCCTATTTCTTTTGAGGACAAGCCTAATCAACTGCATCTTTTTAGTTCTGCTGTGCATATGGGAGGAAGAGCTCTAGTGCTCTGGTGGAATGTAAGAATCTTAAACAAGAAAAATGAATTATTATTTTAGGTTTAGTAGTTTCTTGTAAATCTTTGTCTCTTTCTTTAAAGCTTTCTTATCTCCTGCTCTCTTAAACCATTCCAAATAGATTTTTTCAGCAAGGTAATAATTCTTAGTATTATCTCCGTTTGAATCACTCAGCATTATTCTCATCTTGTCAATTGCTTTCTTTGCATTTCTCAAATGATTAATGTCTCTTCTGTTCAAATATATGTCATATAGATTTGATGCAGCAAAATAAAAGGCCATCTTTCCATGATTAATGTCTTCCAAATCAGTTTCTCCATTTTTAAGCTTTCTTAAGAAGATCTCACCGGATTCATAAGCTCTTTCAGAGGCCTTTTCCAAGTATTTTTCATCTTTGAAAATCTTGTAGAATCTCTTGTTGCATATTGCATCTGAAAGTAATATATAAGCAGATTCTAAACTTCCTCCTTCAGTATTTTTTAATGCATTCTCTATCGCTTCTTCTTCTTTCTTTACCCATGGATGCTTTTTGTTTGATATCTCAGAAGCTCGCGTTGCTATATGAGCCGCTTCAACATAGCAACCCTTTATAAACTCATTTTCGTTTTTTAAGGCTTCCTTAGCAGCGTTTGTTTTTGCCTCATAAGCTTCAAAAAGCCAGCTCTGATAATCTTTCCCTCTTGAATCTTCAATAGATGCAATCTTTTCTGCAATTTCTCCAGCATGAGAATAAAAATGAGAACGCATTCTTTTTAAATTTCTTATTTTTCCGTCTTTTTGAATAATATCTTCTAAATCTTCTTTTTCTAATCCTTTCTCTTTTAATTCTTTTTCTTCTAACTCTTTCGTTTTAAGAATCCCTTCTCCAAGAAATCTCAAGAGATTCTTTAATATATACAGATTGTTTATGTTATTCTCCTCAATGTATTCTTGGGCTGCTTTTGTAAATCTTTTAGTGAATTCAACGTCATCTGTGTAAAAAGTAAGCCTGCTTTTAAGATATCCTTCTATCTTTGAAAATGAAGGATCGTTAGTTTTTCCCTCCAAATTATATAATGAATTATCCTTCATCATTTTTTTATCATCATTTTATTCGCAAAAATGATCAGTTGAAATCAACAATTATTTAATTAGTTATCTCTGTTTTAAAATATCCTTCATCATATATCCTTTGTATAGACGATATCCTCTCTTTTTATAATATTCTCTAACCCCTACTCCTGAAATTACTAGTATTGTATGAACTTTTTTTTCAATGGCTATTCTCTCTGCTTCCTTCAACAGAAGATTTCCTAGCCCCTTATGCTGAATATCTCCTTCTTTACCAAGAGGAGCACTTTTTCCATAGACATGAAGCTCTCTTATGAAAGCCTTTTCATCAACAATTCTTAATCTACAGAAGCCATATAAAACTTCTCTATCTGTTGATTCGTAAGAAATGAAGTATTCATTAGCTCCGCTTGCTTTGTATCTCTTTATGAATAACTTTGATTCAGAAGTTTTTGATTTTTTCCTTCCTGCTTCTCTATGTCTTATCTCCATTATTCTCTTCCCTTTTATTGCCTCATCAACATATTGTCTAAGGTTAGTCTTGTTTGGGCCAGCATCAATATTTTGTTGAGGAATGTCCCTCTGGATTCTCATAACCCTACAATACTCTGGAACATATGGGAAGGCCTCTGAAATTATTTTAACAGCTTCTTCAGTTGTCAATGGCTTATACTTTCCTTTTATGTAGTCATTGTATAACTCTGTTCCTTTAACAACTATGCATGGATATATCTTTAACATATCTGGTCTGAAATCGGGATTATCAAATAATTCTTTTATCATCTTAATATCATCTTCAACAGATGAAGACGGAAGTCCAAGCATAATATGAAATACAAGTTTGAATCCCTGATTCTTAAGCTCTTTTATTGCTTTAATAGAATCCTTAACCGTGTGTCCCCTATTAATTTCTTTTAATGCTCTCTCTTTTGTGCTTTGAATACCCAATTCAATTCTGGTGCATCCCAATGCGAGAAGTTTCTTTCCATCAGCATAATCAGACCTTGTTTCAATAGTTAAACCTACGCATCTTACATAAGAACTTTCATTTCTTTTATGTTCTTTTTTTAAAGAAGATTCTCCTTTTATGCTTAGAACCCTTTGTTTAATAATCATTTCTCTTTCTTTGTCATCCTTATTTATTTGCAGCATAAAGAATTCTCTAAATTTCTCAAAATCTATTTTTCCATCTTTAAAGAATAAATCTGAAAAATCGTTCATTGCTTTGAAAGCGTACATTACAAATTCTTCCTGAAAAGAATATGGTAGGGCAGGGAAAGTTCCTCCCATTATTATGAGCTCTATCTTATTTATATTATGGCCGAGAAGGACATACTGCTCAAGTCTATTGAAAACCTGTCTATATGGATCGTATTGATTCCTGGCAGCTCTCCTTGCAGCAGGTTCAATCCCTGTGTATGATTGTGGGACATTACCAAAAGGACTTTTAATGCCTCCTGGGCACATCCTGCATTTTCCATGAGGACAATTAAAAGGAGGAGTCATGATTGCACATATGGCTACCCCAGAAGCCGTTCTTGATGGCTTCGTAAATAGAATGTCGCTTAGTTCTTCTCTCTCTTCTTGAGAAAGAAGATTTCTTAATTCGCTGTTTGATGGAATTTTCTTTAGGTGATACCTCTTTGAATACTCTTTTTTCAGCCGGTTTAGCTCTGTGCTATCCATTCTCTTTGGTAATAAGAATATGATATAATATCTTTTCGTTATGCACAAAAATTCACAATTTTTGTATGGGGTTTAACACCCCGCCCTTTAGGGCGAATTTTTGGCATCCTAAAAATCCACTTGTCAAAGCGAGTGTC
>JASGME010000018.1 GCA_030156615.1 Candidatus Woesearchaeota archaeon
TGATGTTCTTGCTTCTGAAACGAAAAGGGTTTATGTAGATAAGCTGAGCCCAGTGATTGAGAGTGTTGAAGGACTTCCAGAGGTAATCAAAAAAGATAAATCTTATGATATTACAATTGCATTAGAAGACAAAAGTTTTGATGGCAGCAATTTCTGTTCTGGTTTAAGTAAAGTAGCTTTTTATGAGGATAGTCATAGTATTAAAGAAGAGACAATTGAATCAGATAGCTGCTATGTAGAAAAAACAATTAGCTTAAACGGAGGAGAATTATCCAGTGGAAAATTATGCATCTATGCTTACGATAAATTAAATCAACCATCTGAACCATTTTGTCAAGATATCTTTGTAGATTCTCAAGCCCCCGTAATTGAAGGTTTTAATCTCTTCTATAATGATGAACCAATAAAATATCTAATGAAGGATAAATCTTATAGTGTTGTTCCAAAGGCGAATATTTCTGAGAATGGTAATCTTCTTCCTGACAATGTTTATGGAAATTTTTCTTCAATAAATCCTTCTTATAGTAATTTGCAAACTTCTTCATGCGAAAAGATCTCTGAAGTAATGTATGAATGCGAATGGCAACCTTTAACTATAAGTCTAAGCGAGCAAAAAACATTTAATATTAAGATAAAAGCTATCGATGAAGCAGGCTATGAAGCCACAAGGGATTTCTCTGTAACAATTTTAATAGATGCTGCAGGACCTTCTGTTGGAACTATTTATTCAGCTTATGGGAAATATGGCGGTGTTAATTATATTAGTGAGGAGAGCAAGATAATTCTAGATATAACAGATGAAAAGTCCGGGATTTCTGCAAATAATGTTTTTATAGATGCTTCTGACATAATGGCTGGTTCAAAGATAGAAGCAGATTCATGTGTGAATGGAAAATGCTACTTTAATGTAATTAGCGGTCTATCTCATTTAGGAGATGGAGAAATTAAAGTTCATCCTGACACAAGAGACAATGCAGGCAATAATTACAATGGATATAAGTCAGAATATTTTATTATGGATAGAGAAGCCCCTGAATTCCATAATGTCTCAATCAGGAATAGTCGTGGTGGAGAGGGATTAAAAGGCGGAGATACTATGACTCTTACTGTTTATGCTTCTGATGACACTCCTCTGTTCATTGGAGGAAACTTTTCTAAGGTTTCAAATGATGATGTAGAAGAATCAGCTTGCTCTCAAACTTATGAAGCAAATTTATGGAAATGCTCTATTGATGTTAGAAATTTAATTGCCGGGGCTAACGCTGAAATAGAATACTATGTAAGGGATCTAACAAATAATTCTTTCAAGAAGAGTGCAAATGTAAATGTTAATTTTCCCTTACAAACTCTAAATCCAGATTATTGGGAATTGAAAAGTGCTGATGTTCTTGGAAATGGAATTGATTCTGAGGCAATTTCACAAGTTTCTCAGACAGTTATTGTTAATCTGAAGTTCGATGCCAAGGCAGCTAATATAAAGCTAACTGACATGAAACTTTCTTGTAGAGGAACTAATTTTGAATCAACTAACGTAATGCTGCCAAACCAGGCCGGAAATTCTATAGTTGTTCCTGTCATATTTAAGATTGGAAGAAGTACGATCAATGAGCCAATAGATGTCAGCTGCACAGCTGAATTATATACAAAAGCAGGAAACTTCCTTACAGTTAATTCTGAAAAGGAAACAATAGAATTTGAAATTCCTGTCTTTGAGAGTAGCATGCGTGTTTCAACAGATGTAATGACTGAGAAGATTAGAGATCAGGTCGAGCTGATAGACTCTCTTCTTGGTGTTGCTGAATTTGCTAACAGTTTCTTTGAGATTTCACAAACAATATGCGAAGCAATAACTGGTGTTTCAAGGGCTGTATCTTTATTAAATAGTATTATTGAGCCTTTAAAGAACATATTGCCAGCAATCCCATCGTTATCTTTAGACAAAACAGCTGTTTCTACAGCTGAAGCAGATAATGCTTTGGTATCCGCTCTAGGAAAATTCTGCAGTTTCGCAACCTGTTCACATAATCAAACTATTCCTATAAGTATAGAACTTCCGAATATCCTAGAGGATTATGGAATTTATGGTTTTGAAA
Organism: Candidatus Woesearchaeota archaeon; assembly: GCA_030156615.1. Taxonomy (GTDB): domain Archaea; phylum Nanobdellota; class Nanobdellia; order Woesearchaeales; family UBA119; genus UBA119. The sequence continues at coordinate 2,094 of JASGME010000018.1, forward strand.
CACCTGCTCCTGGTGAAAGCCTTGTTTATGATGTATATACATTATGTCTTCCTGGAATTGTTTCAGGACTTTATGATATGCTTGAGATAGAATGTGGAAGACTTGATTGTTATGGATGGGCATTGGAGTCAGGAATGCCAATAAGCTACTGCGAGGAAATCAGAGGGTATGCATATTGTAATGAAGTTCTTGGAGATGTATTTGCAGCCTTGCCTCTTACACACACTTGGAGAGAATTAGGAGGAGCTTTCAGAGACTTGTTTAGCAATCCAATCTCTTTTGTTGGTGGAATTGTTTCTTATGCATGTAGTCCTGGTGCTTTAATTCCATCTGCTCATACTACTTTGGCTTCTGCATGTAGAGTAACGACTCTTGCAGGTCAATATGTTGAACTAGGAAATATGTTGCTTAGTGCTTATGATTGGATAGCTGATTTGTTTGATGACACAGAAGATACAATGAGCTATTGTGAGAGTGTATTAAGTGAATATTCTGAATATTTAGATTAATGAATTTATATTTAAAGAATATAGAGAAATAACGCAAAATGAGATTTAATACTATTGAATCATCAGATGGATTAAATAAGAGGATTCTTCTTTTGGCTATCATTATAGTAGTCGTTTTAATCATAGGATTAGTTATTTTTTATATTCTTGATTCTATGGCTCCTTTAAAAAATGAAAATCCTAAAGAGGTTATAAACGAGACCAATGAACCAGAGTTTGAAGATGAAACGCCTGAAATAACTGAAAATCAACTTGATTTTGATGTTTATCTAATAAATGGATATGACAAAATGACACTTAAACCAACCATTAGAGAATCTTCTAATTATCTCTGGGGTGAAGAGGTAATGTTGTACATCAACATATCTGGCTTTGATTTCATTATGACAAGAAATAGCAAGTTTGTGATGCTTGAAATGAATATAAAAACTACAGACCCAACAGGTAAAGAAGTTTATATGTTTTCAAAAAATGTTTCAATTGAAGACTCTTTTCCTTATGAGGTTAATTATCTTCCATATGTCTTTACAATTGATTCAAATTATCCTCAGTTATACATATATGGAACAGAAGGAAGATTTAAAGTTGATATTAAAGTTAAAGATTTGGTTGGTGAAAATGAAAAAACGAAAACTATTTATTTCTATCTCAATAATTGGTGATGAATATGAATAAAGGATTTATGTTGTTCGGAAGTTTGTTCATTGTATTCTCTCTTTTTTTATTATCTGGCTATTCTCAGGAAGATCCTGAAGAGACTTTTGATGAGTTTGCTGAAAAATTATTAGAAGATATAGATGAAGCTTATGAATCGTACGGAGGAAAAGATCCAATTTCATTCTATGAATCTCTTAGCAGAGATTCTCGATTAGATGACGATACTATGACCGTTTTAAACCTTTGGATGTCCAGACAAACTGGACTTGACTATGATACTAGGATAGATTATGGTCGGAAAGCTGCAAATTCCTTCCGCGAAAAAGCGTCGGGAGAAAAGGATCTTGTTGAGAAAGCAAAATTATATCAATTGGCCGCTGATTCATTGGTTAAGCCACCAGCAAATGCAGAAAAAGAGGCAATAGAAGATTATGAAGAAGAGAGGAATAGTTATCTGGTTGATTCTTATTATTACCTATCGCAGTATTATGATTCACAAGGAAGCAATGCTGAATCGTATTATGCAAAGAGAGATTTGTTTGAATTGCTTGATAATCTTCCTGAAGATGCCAAAGGAAAAGAAAGTGGAGTTAGTGTTGAAAAGTTTAAAGAAGATATAACAAGATCTCTTAATTCTTTTGAACAATTTTCTTGGAGGATGAGGGATACCGTTGATGCAATAAATCTAGGTAAATCAATCTCTGGGAAGATGTATGAAAATTTTGCTTTTTACAGGCCAATAGAAGATTGGTTTGATAAAATCTTTTCTAAAGTATATGATGGAATGGATGAAACGACTATAGGCAAAGTTTTAACAGGGCAATTTGAAGATCTCATATGTGCAAATGTGTTAAAAGTCCACGGGGAGACTTCTGTATTAGCAACAGAAGATGGACGGCTTGGAACTTTTGTTGCTGGTCAAAGACAAACCATAAATAATCCAGACGGAAGTGTTAAATATCTATATAAAATAACTTTTAAGATTGATCCTGCCTTTGGCTCAAATACTAAAAAAACTAACCTTACGATGCAGGTTTATGATAACAATGGTGAGCCATACTATTTAGACTTAGATGGCGATAGGGACGCAGAAGATCCCGGCGATCCATATATATTAGAAAAATTCTTTTATACACCGAAGAATCAACCTTTGGCATGGTATAGCGATATAACATTTGAAAAGGTTTGTGTAGAATTCTATGATGTTGATGCTTTTATTTCTGATTTTAAATATCTTTTAAAAGGAAACGACAATAAGATTTGTGCAGAGATTGCAGAGGTAGAGCCAATATATATTGAAGAAGAGCAATCGTATCATGATTCATCAGGGACATCTTATGGAGGCGAAAGCGGTGGCGAGGAAGAAGAATATAAATGTGCAAATTGCTAAGAAGTTCTTGATGCAATATCTCTTTGATTTTGTAATTGTTTCAATTCCTTTTATTGCTGTAATCTCAATGTTGAACTTATCATATTCTGCCATTAATGATGTGCTTGCTCTCACAAATAGAACAATCTCTTATGAGGAGATAGATGAAGCTAATTCTATGCTTTCTAATGCTGAACTTCGACTTAATCTGAGCATTTTCGTTGGCATTTCATTAGTGATATATCTGTTTTTGATTCCAATAATAAGGCGTTTTCAATACAAGAAAATAGTTAAGAAGCCTATGAATCTTGGCTTTTTTTATTTAATCTCTTTAGGGATGGCAGGAATAATTATAGGAATTTTATATCTTTCTTCTTTATTTGAAAGTTCTCTTTTTGTTTCTATCCTCTCGATTTATATAATCTTGTTTATATTTAATCTTCTGAACGAGAAGAGAATTGGCTATAAGAAAGATACTCTTGAATTCAAAAATATTGGAAAGATTGCAATCTTCTCTTTAATACATTTTGGATTTGTCTATCTTATTCTATTGTTAGCTTCAATCCCCTATGTTTTTGTTTTTGTTGCTCCTTTATTGATAGTTTTCAACAGAATAATTTTCTTGAAGAAATTTCTTAACCAAAAGTTCCTATCCATTCACCAACATAATGGGTCGTAATAATAACTATTATTGCAATAACTAGATGCTCTAAAATTGCTCTATAAGGCTTTATGTTTTCCTGTTTTGCCATGTAATAACTAAATATTGCTATTAATCCTAATCCCCATATAACACTAATAATTATTGCATGAGAAAGTTGTAAAAATAGAAATGGGACGATGAAGCTTAATGCAAACAAAAATTTAGACAAGAATGTAGCAATTGTTGATTCCCATATCTCTTTAGTGGAGCTTTTATTCTCTGATTCTACAGACATATGGATCCCGAGTGCATCTGACATTGAATCGGCTATTGCTATTACTAATATTCCGCTGATAACAACAAGAATTGAGCTAGTGCTTGAATTCAAGCCAACAATTAGCCCTAATGTTGTGATTATTCCTGATGTTAGACCGAAACTAAAACCCCTTTTTATTGAAAGCTTCATATATTCTGCTCAATAATATTATCTTTAAATACTTTTTGAATTTGTCGCCATTCTACTTATCTGAGCGAAACTTTTAAATATAACAACAAACATTCGGTTGTTACATATGAGTTGTAACACTCATCCGTATATATTAGAACAAGGGGGTTGAAAATGAAAAAATTTATTCCTGTAATGGCCTTATTGATGTGTTTTGTTATATTAACTTCTGCTAGTTATGCTTTTACATTCGATTTGACAGATGAAACTGTTGTTGAAAATGAGCTTTTAGAGATAGATTTATCTGAAGAAATTGAAGATGGCTTGACGTGTTCTTTCGGAGTCGCTGAGAATAATCTGTCTGTAGATGTAACTAGTTTATTAAATGAAGAAAGTGGAATCTTTACTTGGACTCCAAGTTATAAAGATTCTGGAGAATATTACATTGATTTTACTGCTAGTTGCACTAACCAGAGTGATAATGCCTCCTTAACTAATTCTTCTAAAATAACCATAATCGTAGAGGATGCATTCGTAATCATTGAAGCAGAAGTTGAAGTTGATGGTTATGATGATTACGATGAAGAACTCGAGGAAGGAGATTCTTTCGATGTTCATCCGGGAGATCATGTTGAATTAACATTAGAGATTAGGAACAATCATCCAACCTTAGATTTTGAAGATGTTTATTTTGAACTAATTATTCAAGATTTTGAGGATGAAGGCGATGATGATCTAGAAATAGAATCAGACGAGGTTGATATTGATTCAGATGATGATGAGAAGCTTTCCGTCTCTTTTGATGTTCCTTATAGAATTAAAGAGGGAGATTACAAACTAGAGATAACGATTTATGGAGAAGATGAAGATGGAGATGACAACACATATGAAACTTCATATACTTTAACAGTAGATAAGGAAAGATATGCTTTGTTGATTTCTTCAGCAGATGTATTTCCGCGGAGAATATATGCAAATGAACCTTCAAGGATTAATGTTTTTGGTCTCGTTGAAAACATCGGCTATAAAGATATTGATGATCTTGTAGTTAAGATTCAATCCCCAGATACCGACGCATTTAGCTTCATTGAAACTGATATTGAGCTTGACTCAGATCCATACGATGAAGATAGCAGATACCGCATTGATGAAAGCTTTGAAGTTACTATAGAAGAGTCAGGCACATACGATGTTGTGATTCAGGCAGAGATCCCAGGAAGGAGTGATGCAACGACATACAAAATCTTTGAGCTTGAAGTAATCGAAAGACCTAAAACAGAGGAACCGGAAGAGCCAGAGGAGCCCGAAGAACCAGAAGAAGATGATGTTGAGATAATAACTCCTCCACAAAAAACAGAGGAAAATAAAACAACAGAAATCATAGTAAGGGAGACTCCTTTTACAGAAAGTGCAGCGTTCATAGGAATTTTAACAGGAATAACAGGACTTTTAGTTATCTTGCTTATCCTAATGATAATAATGCTTTTGAAGAAGTAAGCCAAAACCTTTAAAAACAAGGCAGCATCCGGCTATTACATGAAGCATTACGATGTTGTTGTAGTTGGCGGGGCTACTACAGATGTCTTTGTCGATACAGATGTAGCAGAGATAAAGCTCAATAGAAAAGGCAAGAACGAGGAATTCATTGCCTATCCGGTTGGCTCAAAGATAGAGATAAAAAAGATTTTGTTTTCAACTGGCGGTGGAGGAACAAATTCAGCAGCAGGTTTCTCTAAATTTGGGCTGAGAACAGGGTTCATAGGATCTATAGGCAATGACGAAAATGGAGCTAAGCTTCTTGATGAATTAAAGAAGAGAAAGATAGATTTCCTTGGAGTAATATCTAAAAAACATCCAACAGGCTATTCAGTTATTTTGGATAGTGTTGGACACGACAGGACAATTCTCACTTTTAGAGGAGCTAATGACCATTTTTCTTATAAAAAGAATCTTTTTGAACCGATTAAGACGAGCTGGGTTCATCTTTCTTCTTTATCAGGAAAATCAATAGAATCGCTTAAGAAGATTGCCGATTATTGCAGAAAAAACAATATTCCTTATTCGTACAACATCTCAACTTATATTGCTCAGAAAGGAATGGAATTTGTTAAGGATATTTTAAATGGATGCTCTGTTTTTATCTTGAACAAGGAAGAAGCAGGTTATTTATTGAATACGAAAGATGCCAATGAAAAGGATATGCTAAAATCATTAAAAGCAATAGGCATTGATGCTGTAGTAATTACAGATGGTCCAAGAGGAATATTTGCCCTGAAAGATAAATATTACAGGATAAAAGCTCATAAAGTCAATGTTGTTGAAGCAACAGGTGCAGGCGATTCCTTCTGTGCCGGTTTTGTATCAGGATTAATAAAAAAGATGAGCTTTTCAGACGCATTGAAGATTGGTCTAGTTAATTCAGAAAGTGTCATTCAGGTAAAGGGAGCAAAGAATGGTCTTCTTAGTATGGACGAAGCCCTAAAGAAGATTAAGTCTTAGTATTTAGTTAGCAAAGAAGCTCCAATCAGATTTGCCTTTGGTATCGAATTCCTCTTTATTGTAGGCTTATTTATTATTATCTTGTTCTTCCTGTTGATTGCTTTTACTATGTGCTTCTTAAGCAAACTCCATGAATAAGACAATCCTCCTCCAAAAATAATCACATCAGGAGCATATGCAAGGATTACATTATAAGACAAATCTCCAATAAGCCTCCCAATCTTTTCAAATGCTTCTTTAGCAATATCGTTTCCCTTTAAGGCAGCCTTCCCAACCTCCTGGAATTCTTCTACGCCAAGTTTAGACTTATATTCATCTTTCAATCTTTTATACTCCTCTTCAAAGCTTGAGTTTCCATAAAGCCAGTGTCCTATTTCACATGCATTCTCATTGCCTTTATACAAATGTTCATCTATGGAAAGGCCCCCGCCAATTCCTGTTCCAAGAGTTATGCCAAATAAAATCCTCTTTGAAGGATTCTTATCAAGAATTGCTTGGGCAAGCACAAAGCAGTTTGCATCATTTTCAACTATAACACTATATTTAAAAACCTTTAAAAGCTCCTTTAGCTTATATTCCTTTAAAAAAGGAAGATTTATCGGATTAACAATTATTCCTTTCTTGTAATCAGCAGGGCCGGGACATGAAACGCCAATGTGACTTAGTTTATGTCTCTTAAAGTTTTCATTAGCGTACAATATCATTTCCTTTGTTTTAGAAAGCATAATCTCTTCAAATTCCTCTCTTGTCTTTGGAGTTGGTTTAACACTAAACTTAATTACCTTGCAGTCCTGCACCAGACCAAATCTTATTTCGCTTCCTCCTATATCAATCGATATTGAGATTGCCATCTTTCTTTTTTCCAGTCATTTCTTCTTTGAATTCCTCAATAAATTTTACAGGCAAAGGATTTTTATTATCATGCACTGCCTGATATATTGAAGTATAATCACCCAAGGCAATCGCATAGAACATCTTTCCTAAGAAAGAACTTCCTTTAAGCATTATATGAGTGAGAGAACATCCCATTGTGATATACTTCTTAGTGATTTCTATCCTTTTTTTCAATGATGCAGGATCGTTCTCATCGCTAAGTATGATGACATGATACTCTGGATGAGAATCGCTAAACGCTTCAAGTTCATTATGGTTCAGTTCAGGAAAATAATTGCAAAAAGCAAGCCTCTTTGAATTTTCATTGAATTGACATTTCCAACGATAGGCAACTGCCTTTAAATGAGGAGAGGCATAGATTAAAGGAGTCTTTCCATGTATCTTCTCAACCAGCTTTTTTGTATTGTTTTTAATGCTTCTTGATGATATTATGCGGATTATAAGCTCAACCTCCTTATCTTGATTTGGTATGATCGCTGAGTTCTCAAGAATCTTAAGCAATGAGAAAAACATCAAACATATAGTTGAGCGCGGTGGCAATCCCTTATCAAGCTTCACAAAAGGAACATTATCTCTTTTTGCAATATCCTTGAGATTTCCGTCTGAGCTCAATATTAAAATTTGGCTTCCCTTCTTTTTTGAGAAGTTGTAGCATGATATTGATTCCTCTGTATTTCCAGAATATGAAAGAATCACTGCTAATGAATCCTTTGAAAGCCAGAAAGGGCCGCTATAATCATGAAAAGAGTAAGCTCTTATTTTATGCTCTCTTGTCAAGTATTCTGTCATCAAATCGCCAGTGATGCCAGAGCCACCCATACCAAAGAAAACAATCTCATTAAATCTCCTCTCTAATAACATTTCAGAACAATTCTTTCTTGCTTCCCTTATCTGATTAGGCATCTCATCAACAAGAGTTTCCATGAACTTAATCGGATTCTTTACTTTACTTAATGAATCACTCATCTTCAACCCCTAAGTGATTAAATCTCCTCTCTTTTTAAATTTTGTTAGTATTACCATCAAATGAAAACATCTTTTAGAGAACATTAATGAAAATGCTTAAATATCCTTTAATTTTCTCATTTAGACTATTGAGGTGAAAAGATGTCTGAAGAAGAAGTAATGGAAGAGATAACAAACCAAACCTGTCCTTTCTGTCACAAAAAAACACTTAGTTTAAGACAAACCTCAAAAGAAATAGATTATTTTGGTCTTGTCTATATCTATTCAATGAGTTGTTCAAACTGTCATTATCATAAATCAGACATTGAATTGGCAGAATCCAAAGGAGCAATAAAATGCTCTTTTAAGGTAGAAAAACTGGAAGATTTGAATGCAAGAGTTGTTAAGGCTTCAACAGCGACAGTAAGAATCGGTAGGATTGGCAAGATTGAACCAGGAATAGCATCTAATGGCTACATTACAAATGTTGAAGGATTGCTTAGGCGAATGAAACATCAACTTGAAGTGATAAGAGATAGTGATGTTGATGAAGAGAACATTTCTAAAGCAAAAAGTCATCTAAAGAAGATTAATAGAGTTTTATCAGGCTTTGAACAAATTGAGATTGTTTTAGATGATCCAGAAGGGAATTCTGCTATAATAAGTGATAAGGCAGAATGCAAAGGAAATAACAAGAAAAAATCAAAGGATTAATTTAATCCTGTTTCTCAACGATTTTTAATGCATTATCTATCCTTTTAGCCAGTTCTGTGCTTATTTCCCTGCTATTCTTCTTCGCAAGCCCATACCAAACTTTCCTAGAATAGTTGCCCCAAGAATGTTCTCCCTTTTCTTCTTTAATCTCTTTTATCTCAAACAAGCCAATCTCGCAGCCCTTCTTCAAGTGATAATATATTGAACGAATGTTCACCTCTCCAAATACCTCCAAATATACCTTATACAACAAATAACCTTCCATCTTTCCTAAATGTGATAAGAGCAATTCAATGTTGTCCCTTATTGGACTCTTTAAAGGTCTTCCCTTATTAAGAAAACGTTTCTGTTCGTTCATATTACAGAATCATTATCTATCTTTCTTAAATCTTGCGAAATCTAATGAAAAAAATTCCTGAAATAATGAATATTTAAGCATTTTTTCTGACTTCTTAGATATTCTTTCATAGAAAGTTTAATAAGAAACTTAAGCCTCAGTTCTTTCAGGTTTTTGAGGGGCTGTAGTGTAACTTGGCATCATTGGACCTTCGGGAGGTTCAGATCGGGGTTCAAATCCTCGCAGCCCCATTTTTTTGCATAATCAATCATCAGATTTTGCGTCATAGCCCAAGACTTCTCTCAAATCATCTTCAGAAATCTTATCTTTATTGTTCTCAACTGCAAATCTGCAAAGATCCTCAATGTCTTCAAGTAGTTGCCTTGGATTTTTAGAATGCTTATATACCTTCTTTATTATGTCATCGCTTATTAACTCAAGATTTCCTATCCTGTTTCTAACAAGTTTTAAAGCAAGGTCCTCATTTGGGCGGGTCAGAACATAATGTTCATTTCCTATCCTTTCCTTAAATTCCTTGTCTGAAAAATCAGGTTGATTGCCGTTGCTAACTAAAACTACTGAATGGAAATAGCCATCGTCAAAATAACTCAATAACAGCTTTTTATCCTTTATATTCATATCCTGAGCTTCATCCAAAAGAAGAATTACATGCTTCTTCTTTATTTTAAAGAGACGATGAAACAGAGAGCCTGCCCTTATTAGCATCTTGTCATAGTCAATAGAAGCATTCTTTCTATTGCAACTGTAGTATATTATTCTATATTCTCCTTTGAATTTGTCTATAATCCTTTTAAGCAATGTTGATTTGCCAAATCCATAATCTCCTTCGACTAAAATGAGTCTTCCTTTACCAACACTATCAATAATTTTGTTTATTTTATCTTCATTTCCCAAAAGTTTTTCTCCGTCTTTTGGCTTAATTGAAAGTGGATTCTCTTTAAAACCTAGTTTTTTATACCAAGTATCAGTTTTCATTCTCATCAACCTCAAATATTGCACCACATTCTGGGCAGAATTTATCGTCATCAGTGCACAAAGCTCCGCAAGCCTCGCAGTATTGATCACAGTATTCGCATCTGTAATAGTTTCCTACCTTCTTTAG
>JASGME010000008.1 GCA_030156615.1 Candidatus Woesearchaeota archaeon
AGAGTTGTTCATCGATTTTGATTACCAAGAATTTGATAGGCTTAGATATATTCGGAACAGCATTAATTATTATGGAACAAAGGTAGAACTTAAACAAGGGAAAGAAATAATCAAAAAAATCTTTCGAATGAAAAACTTATTTCTCAAAAAATATCTTAATCATGAAGAAGAATGAGATATTTATGATTCTTTAAGTTTCACCATAAACGCTCAAACAACCGACACATTTAAATACTCTTTGAAAGCTCACTCTTAGCAAACTCGAGTCTCTTTGAGGCGTAGAATAGAGTTTAATTCTATTCTATGGGTGTTAATCATGGATAAAACAGATAAAAGAACAGAAAAGTCTTCAATGAAGCATATTGTAAGAATAGGTAGATACGACATCCCTGGGAATATGCAGGTTATGTATGGTTTAACAAATATAAAGGGGATAGGAAAATCATTATCATCAGCAATATGTAATTCTTTAGGGATCGATAAGACAACAAAAGTAGGAATTCTTGAGCAGGACCAGATAGAAAAGCTAAATGATGCTGTTTTTAATCCTGCAAAATATGGCATTCCTTCATTCATGTTGAATAATCAAAAGGATTTTGAAACTGGCGAAGACATGCATATAATTGGACAGGACATAGATATTAAGATAAATCAGATAAAGAACAGGCATATGAAGTTGAAGAGTTATAAAGGAACAAGATATCCTAAGAGGCTGACTGTAAGAGGACAGAGAACAAGGTCTAACTTTAGAAGAAATAAAGGAAAGGTTACTGGAGTATCAAAGAAGAAGAACAAGGCTTCAGCTGAGAAGAAATAGGTGTAAAAATGGGAGATCCTAAGAAACAAAAGAAAAGGTATGAAACACCTAGACATCCTTGGGAAAAGGATAGAATTGAATTAGAGAAAGGGCTTATTGTTGAGTATGGCTTAAAAAATCATAAAGAGGTTTGGAAAGCAAGAAGTTTTGTTAAGAGGGCTACGGATCAGGCTAAGAGACTTATTGGTGAGAAAACTGAAAAAAGAGATGTTGAAAAGAAGAATCTTAGCAGAAGACTTCAAAAGTATGGCTTGATTCAGGCAGATGCAGGACTGGATAAGGTTTTTGATATACAACTGAAAGATGTTTTAGAGAGAAGACTTCAAACACTTGCTGTAAGAAAAGGATTATGCAAGAGCATGAAACAGGCAAGGCAGATGATTGTTCATGGACATATTACTGTTGGGGGGAAGAAACAGACCTCGCCTTCATATTTAGTAATGGTTTCAGAAGAGGATAGTATAGCTTTTTCTGGGGCATCGCCTTTTAGCGACGAAAATCATCCAGAAATCATTAAGATAAGAGAGGGCAAAGAACCGGAAAAACAGATTGTTAAGGAAGAATCAGGTGAGAAAGAATGAGCTCTAATAACAATGATAATATTAGATGGGGGATTGCCTATATTTATGCTTCTCATAACGATACTATTGTGCATATTACAGATTTATCTGGAAGCGAAACAATTGCTCAATGCTCAGGAGGAATGGTTGTAAAGGCACATAGACTTGAGGCATCACCGACTGCAGGCCTCATAGCAGGCAAGAGAGCTGGTCAGACAGCCCTTGAGAAAGGGATTCAGGGGGTGCATATAAGAGTTAGGGCAAAGGGTGGTCATAATGGTCCTATGAATCCTGGAGGAGGAGCTCAGGCCGCGATAAGGGCTCTTTCAAGGGTAGGATTAAAAATAGGCGTTATTGAGGATGTTACTCCTATTCCTCACGACGGATGCAGAAAGAAAGGGGGTAAGAGAGGGAGGCGCGTCTAAGATGAATATTGAAAGGTTATACAAATCAGAAGACGGATTAAAGCAGCGTTTTATTATTCGTGGAACGACACCTGCTTTTATGAATTCTTTAAGAAGGGCAATTATGACTTATGTGCCAACACTTGCAATAGAGGATGTTGAATTCAGAAAGAATTCTTCTGCTTTGTACGATGAAGTTATTGCTCATAGACTTGGATTGATTCCTTTAAAGACTGACCTTGAGAGCTATGAACTTCCTTCAGAGTGTTCATGCAAGGGAGAAGGATGTTCAAAATGTCAATTAAAGATTACGCTTGATAAGAAAGGGCCTTGTACTGTTTATGCAGGTGATTTAAAGATAAGTGATCCAAAGATTAAGCCTGTATATCCAAAGATACCAATTGTTAAGCTATTGAAAAATCAGGAATTGGCCTTTGAGGCAATAGCTATCCTTGGACTTGGAAAAGAACACGCAAAATGGTCGCCTGGTCATGCCTATTATCAAGGTTATCCTGAGATAGAAATAGGAAAATGTGCTAATCCTGAAGAGGTTAAGGATGCCTGTCCAAAGGGTGTTTTTTTGATTAAAGATGGAAATTTAATGATTAATGAGGAAAAAATAAAGGATTGTGATTTGTGCAGGGCTTGCTCTGATATTTGTGATGCAATAAAGGTTAGAGGGAGCAGAACAGATTTCATATTTTCAATTGAATCGTGGGGACAACTCGATGTTGATGAGATAATAAATTACGCATTAGATTACTTGAAGAAAACAACAAAGGACTTCAAGAAGAGTTTATAAAAGCTAAAGGCGGGGGTGCCGGAGTGGCCAAACGGGCACGGTTGAGGGCCGTGTGGCTAAGTGCCTGCGAGGGTTCGAACCCCTTCCCCCGCATTTCAGGGTTGATCAATATGAAAAGAACAGGACCAACGAATATGCAGATGGCAGAGCTCATAAAGGAGCTTAAGAGGATTGCCGCTATTGAAGATGCAGCTATCTGGAAGAGGGTTGCTGAGGAACTTGAAAGACCAACGAGAAGCAGAAGGGTCGTCAACCTTTCCAGGATAAACAGGTTCTGCAATAATGATGAAACGATAATTGTACCGGGAAAGGTTCTTTCATCAGGAGAATTAAATAAAAAGGTTGTTATTGCTGCATGGGCATTCTCAGAGGCTGCTAAAGAGAAGATAAAAGGGGCAAATTCGGAAGCAATTTATATTGAAGAATTAATAAAGAAGAATCCAAAGGGAAGCGGAGTAAGGATAATAGGGTGATTATTGTGATAATTTTTGATGCAAAGGATATGATTTTTGGAAGGATTGCAACAAGGATTGCAAAGGAAGCCCTGCTTGGAAACGATGTAGTTGTTGTTAATACTAAAGATGTTTGCATAAGCGGAAAGAAAGAAGAGGTGTTAAAGAGTTTTAAGGAAAGATTTGATAGCAGTCATCCTTTGAAAGGTCCTTTTTATCCAAAGGAACCAGCAAGGTTATTCAAGAGAATGCTTAGAGGAATGTTGCCATATAAAAAAGAAAGGGGAAAGGTTGCATTCTCAAGGATTAAATGCTATGCAGGAGTTCCTAAAAGCTTAGAAGGAAAGGAGTTTATAAGGATTGAAGAAGCTAATATTAATAAGATACCTAGATTAAAATATGTCAGGCTGGGCGATATCTCAAAGATTTTAGGTGGTAAGGAATGAGCGAGAAGATTGTTCATAGTTCGGGAAAGAGGAAGATGGCGATTGCTAGGGCAACCTTGAAAAAAGGGAAAGGAAATGTTCTTATAAATCATAAACCATTAGGAGAGTTCAAAACTGAGATGTACAGGATGAAGATTGAAGAGCCTTTGATTATAGCTGGAGATAAGGCATCAAAGATTGATATTGATGTCAATGTTTTTGGAGGCGGTATTTCAGGACAGGCTCAAGCGATAAGACTTGCAATAGCCAGAGGATTAGTTGAATACTTCCAGAATGATAAATCAATAAAAGAAGCACTTGAAGATTATGATAGAACATTGCTTGTTGCCGATGTTAGAAGAAAGGAAACCAGAAAACCAAACAGGAGCAAGGCAAGGGCAAAGAGACAGAAGTCGTATAGGTAAGGTTATTAAAAAGGTGAGAATAAATGATAATTCCTGTGAGATGTTTTAGTTGTGGAAAACCAGTAGGTCATTTATGGGAAGATTTTAAGAAGAGGGTTGAGAAAGGTGAAAATCCAAAAGATGTATTGGATGATTTAGGCCTTGAAAGGTATTGTTGCAGGGCTCTCTTCATGGGACATGTTGATTTGATAGATTCGGTTGCTAGGTACAAGAAAGCATAGGAGGTATTGATTATGACAATGATATGCTCATCGTGTAAGAAGGATGTTAGTAATAAGAAAGGAAGCGTTAGCTTTTTATGCCCAAATTGCGGGAAGGCTGAAATCATCAGATGTGTTGATTGCAGAAAAAGGGGAACGAAATATGTATGTCCTGTTTGTGGCTTTGTAGGACCTTAGAGGCGATGATAAGATGGCTGATGTTGTTGTTACAATGAGGATTATGGGGGCTTCACCTGAGACTGATTTGAAAGCAGTTGATAAAGAGGTAAGGAGCATTATTGAGAAGAATGCAGGGAAAGGAGCTTATCAAAGCCGTGAAGAGCCTGTTGCCTTTGGCATAAAGGCATTGATAGTCAGCTTTGTTATGCCTGAAGAAGGAGGCAAGACTGATGCTATTGAAAACGAGATTCAGGCAATAGATGGTGTTGAATCTGTATCAACGATTGATGTCAGAAGAAGCATTGGCTAATCATCTTGATTTATTATACTTATTAATTCTTCAATTTTTGCATCTGTCTTTATTGCAGTATCTAAAAAATGTGTTCTTGAGGCAAATAGTCCTTTTTTCTTTATAGCATTGATGATGCTGTTTATTGGCTTTAATCCAAGATTGAATCTCTTTGCTAATTCATGCATATCTATGTAGAATGGAGGAGCATCTTTTTCATCGCACAGCCTTTCCAAGAATTTCATTAATTCTTTATCATGAGAAAAATTTGAATATCTATTCTGAAGAGGAATGCTAAGGAGTTTTCCTGTATATAATGGGCCTGCAATTAATTCCTCTGGATTGTTTCTAGTATTATATTCTGTTAAATCAATATTAAAGCTCTTTGGATTAAAATGCAAGAAGGAATGGCCTTGAAGCAGTGAATCTGCCTGACTCTTTGACTTCTTTGCAAGAAGGAAAGCTCTTAAGTAGTGATCCTTTGAATAAGCCAAAATTGGATGCAGAGCAATTCCAAAACGGGCTCCTTCTCTCTGGGAGGCCATTATTAGTATTCTTAAACCTGCTTCGTACATGAGAAAGTTGTGTATTGGCTGGGCAAAATATCTTCTAAGGCATGCTTTGGGATATGTTCCACATAATGCAGATGTGTCTGTTGATGTCATTGCTATAATGCCATTATTCTTTATATGCTTAAGAGCATCCTGAATAAAGAAGATTGGGCTGCCAAAAGGATCTATGTCTATGTAATCAAAGGAAGTTTTTGATGAGGCAAAGAATTCATCGGCCTTCTTGTTCGATACCTCAACTTTTTCATATATGTTATTTATGCGAAGGTTTTCTTTTAATGCCTCAATTGCTTCTGGATTTGCATCGTTGAAGCATATCTTTGATATCATTGAAGGAGGAAGTTCTTTTAGGAACCTTATCCCTCTTATGCCGCTTCCACATAAAGGCAATGCTACCTTCATGTCTGATTTTGATATTATTGAATTTAAAATTATCGCAATGTCTCTATTATGCTTCATTCTTGGATTATAAAAAACCTCCATCCGCTTGCTTGGAACTTCATCAGTTGAAGCGATGAATTTGGCAGATCCTTCATTGATTAATTTCTTCATAAAGCATAAGATGAATTTATAATATATAAATTATGACATAATAGATGCATTATTAGAGAACAATGTTCTGATTTTATTCAAATTTTATGCTAAAAAGATTTATAAATGCAAAAGCCCCTCTAAAGGTTATGGAAAAAGAACAGCATCTTCAGACAAGGAGCCCTATATGCGTTATGATGGGGCATGTAGATCATGGTAAATCAAGCCTGCTTGATGCAATTAGAAAGACGCATATTGTATCAAAGGAGGCAGGCGGAATTACCCAGTCTATCGGGGCTTCATTAGTTCCTATTGATATTGCTGCTAATATTTGCAGGAGGGTTTTTGGTGAATTTAATAAGATAAAATGTCCTGGCATATTGTTCGTTGATACACCGGGGCATGCTGCCTTTACTACTCTAAGAGCAAGGGGAGGCAATATTGCAGATATTGCTGTCCTTGTAGTTGATATTAATGAAGGATTCATGCCACAGACTTACGAATGCATTAACATCTTAAAGAAGTTCAAGACGCCTTTTGTTGTTGCCTGTAATAAGCTTGATAAGATTGCTGGATATAAGAAGAAGAGTGATAATGTTGTTGAATCTATTGAATCACAGCCAGAGGATGTGAGGGCAAGAATAAACAAAGCGATTTATAGAATAGTTGGTTCTTTATATGAATCAGGATTTAACTCTGAAAGGTTTGACAGGGTAAAGGATTTCACAAAAGAGGTTTCAATTATTCCAACATCCGCAGCTAGCGGAGAGGGGATTGCAGAGCTTCTTATGATAATCATGGGACTTGCCCAGAGATTCCTTGAATCAAATTTAACACTTCATCCTGATAATCCGGGAAAGGGGATTGTTTTGGAGGTAAAAGAAGACAAAAGTCTTGGAAAGAGCATTGATGTGATTCTTTACGATGGTCATCTAAAGGTTAATGATATGATTGTTCTTGGAGGGATGCAAGGTCCGATTGTTACAAAGGTGAAAGGGATACTTGTGCCTGCTCCTCTTTCTGAGATAAGGGATAAGAAAACGAGGTTTAAAGGGGTTAAGGAGGTTACGGCAGCAATGGGCATTAGGGTTTTAGCTCCTTTGCTTAATGAAGCAATGGCTGGAACACCTCTATACGCAACAAATCAGGACCCTGCTTCTATTGAAGAAAAAAAGAAGAAAGTTATGCAAGAGATTTCTGATGTTTTCATAGAAACAGAGAAGTTAGGGGTTATCATTAAAGCTGATAGTCTTGGAAGTCTTGAGGGGATAGCTAGCTTGGCAAAAGAGAGAGATATAGCTATAAGGAAAGCTCTTGTCGGCGATATTACAAAGAAGGATTTGATTGAAGCAGAAAGTGTTGCCAATGAAGCTCCTGAATTAGGGGTTATTTTTGGTTTTAATGTTGGCTTAAGATGTAATCCAAAAGAGATTGGTTCAAAGGTGAAGGTCTTTTTGAGCGATGTAATATACAGCATTCTTGAGGACTACGAGAAATGGAGAGAGGAGTTATTAGAAAGAAAAAAGAGGGAGAAACTTGAAAATCTTCCTTCTATCTGCAGATTTGTCTATCTGCAAAATCATACATTCAGGCAATCTAATCCTGCAATAATAGGAGTAGAGGTTCTTGCAGGCAATCTAACTAAGAATTCAAAGGTTTTAAGGAAAGATGGGATTGTAGTTGGAGAGATTAAAAGCATTCAGGTTGAAAACAAAAGTGTTGATTCAATTAAGAAGAATGAGAGGGCTGCTGTTGCAATTGAAGATGCTGTTTGCAACAGGAAGATATCTGAAGGTGAAGAGTATTATATAAAGATTGAGGAAGAAGATTATAGAAGGTTTAAGGAATTGAGCGATATTCTAAGTGATGATGAAAAAGAGGTTCTTAAGGAGATAGCTGCATTAATGAGAAACAAGGATCCGATGTGGGGCTTATGATTGAAAGGATAAAGTCAGGCAATTCTAAAAGACTGATTAAACAGATTGGAGCGCAATTTGGCTGTGATGAAAAGACTTTTTTAGAGAGTTTTAGAGAGTTTGTTCTTCTTCGCAATAAGGACAAGATTTATTTGGTTAGAAAAGAAGCTGTTCTTTTCATAGAAGAAAGGCTTAGGATAAACAATATTGGACTTTACTTCTGCAAAGAGGAGGAAGAAGGGATAAGGCTTTCTGTTGAAGGTAGTTATTTTGTAGAGCCCTATGCAGGAAAGAATGTTCTTGAGCTGAGCAAGGATTCAGCTATAGAATGGATGCATGGGAAAGATATTCAAGGAGATTTCTCAGGATATGATATTTATGTAGTAATAAAATACAAAACGCTTGTCCTTGGATGTGGAAAGATTACAAAAGATAAGAAAGTTTTGAAAAATTTCCTGCCAAAAGAGAGGATAATCTATTCTGACCTGCCTTTTCCATGATGCAATCATCTAATGATTATCTTTTCAATCTGAAACCAGCCTCCATTATCGTTTCCAAGCATTGTAATCTCCTGGTTTGGTTCGCATAAGAATTTGCCCTCAAAAACTGCTTTTCCTTCCAATTCTTCAGAATAGAATATATATGTATTTTCATCCTTATATGAACAAAAATCTATAGTAATGTTCTTTTCTACTGTTGCAGGATTATAGTTTTCTGTTAAGAAAAGCAGTATTATTCCAAGAAGAGAGACAATAAGAGATATCTGCAGGAGTTTCCTTTCTTCCATATTATTTCTGAGTGAATAAAAAGATATAAATTAAACTGAAGAATTATCGTAAGATTTACATTGAAGGATGAAGTTAACGAGGAGATCATGTAGTTAAAAAACGCAAGGTTATATCATTCATAATTATTGAATGATTATTCACTTATGTTGAAAATGATACTTCTTTATGTATTTGCTAAAGAACATAAATGAATTTTATTAATTAGAAAATGGAATGAAGAATGAAAGCATTATGAAAATAAAAGAAAAAAGAGTAAAATCAGTAATTACGAAAAGCAATTTGCCAGCTACAGATCTTGTTTTAAATCCTTATGTTGGCTGTCAACATGCATGCATATATTGTTATGCTGATTTTATGAGAAGGTTTTCTGGCCATGAGGAAGAAGAATGGGGTTCTTTTGTGGATGTTAAGATTAATGCACCTGAAACAATAACATCGGGAACTGTGAAGAAAGATTGCTTGATTGCAATAGGGTCTGTCACTGATCCTTATCAGCCATTGGAAGCAAGATACGGAATAACAAGGGGATGCCTCGAAAGGTTATTGAAATTTCAGCCGAGATTAGAGATTTTAACTAAATCCCCGCTCGTTTTAAGAGATTTGGATTTATTAAAGCAATTCAAAAAATTAAGAGTTGGAATTTCAGTTGGAATATTAGATGAAAATCTTTCAAGAAAATTAGAGCCTTATGCTCCATCTCCAAAAAGAAGATTAGAAGCATTAAAGAAATTACATGAAGAAGGGGTAAAAACATATTTATTTGTTTCTCCAATGTTTCCTGAGATTAGCGATTTTAAAGAATTGTTGAAACTGTCAACAGATTATATTGATGAAGCTCTGTTTGAAAATTTAAACATAAAAGCGAACAACAGAAAAAGAATCTTTGATTTTCTTAGAGAAAATAAACCAGAATTGATTCCTCTTTACGAACAAATAGAGAAAAAAGATAATTCCTATTTGTACAATTTAGAACAAGAGATATCAGAATACTGCGAAAAAGCTAAAATTCCGTATAGAATTTATTTCCATCACTGATCTTCATCTACTTGATTCCTAACTAATTATTGAGCGGTTCAAGCTTTTTGACAAGTTCATCAAAGACTTTTTTCTTTTTAACAGAAGATAGAGAAAATAGTTTTTTCTCAATCATTAAAGATGAAATAGTGAAGATATAGTTGAGTTTAATAACGCTGTCTTTTATAGCTCCTTCTTCTTTCTTAATCAGGATTCCATCCATATTAGTATTGCTTGTTATTCCTGCTACAACGACATTATTGTAATCTTCAAACAAAACCAAAGCTGGTCTTTTCTTTATTTGAAAACTATCGGTAAATTGTACGCTTGCTAATACAACATCGCCAGATTTAAGCATTTTCCCATTCTTCATCTTCTTTATTGTCCCATAATTCCCGCATCTTCATCTGTTGGATTTTATGTAAGAATTCGTCATACTGATTCCTTTTTTTGACATCCTCGTATGTTCTAATCATCTTTTGGATAAGTTCATTATAAGATTGTCTTGGATGATCTTTCAGTTTCTTTAATGACTCTAATACATCTTTTTTGAGTTGGATTGTAGTGGCCATTTTATATATCATTTATAATTAGTTATAGTTAATTATATTTATATCTTACGTTATGAACATTCAATCCATTGATTATGATTCAAAGAACTCCAGATACTGAGCTTTCTATGTCTATTGAAAAGGTTGTTTTAGAATACGGGAAGGAGATTCTAGAACCCGAATTGAGACCGGAATTCATACAGAAAATTAATAGAATAGAAAAAGAAGGTAAATTTAAAACCTTTAAGAGTGTAGATGAATTGAGAAACTATACCGAAAATGCATAAATTTTCTGTAGAAGAAAGGCTTAGTAAAGTGATGAGAAAATTATCAAAGAAAGATACTGTTATTTATAATGAGTTAATCAAAAAGATTGACGAAATTGTAAACTGTGATGATATTAATCATTACAAAAACTTAAAATGGCCCTTACAAAATTTTAAAAGAGTACACATTAAAAATCATTTGTTTTGACTTTTAAGTATATTGAGAGTGAAGATAAGGTTTTATTCTATGATTTTAATCATGATGATAACATTTATAAGTAGGAGCGTGTTAATTAAAAGATTCTTTTAGTTTTGTTTTCTCCTTAATATTTAATGAAAGAATTTGAAGAACTTTACAATTTCATTTTAGTAAAAGATGACGAAAGCTTTAAATACTAAATCAAAGTTACCGAAAGAAGAAATAGATGCAAGATGGAAAGTAAAACTCAGGATTTAAAGATTTTCGGGAGATGGAGCTCATCAAACATATCTGTCGAGGATGAGGGACTTAAGCGTTATATTTGCTTGACTCCTGTTATTGTTCCAAAAACAGGAGCAAGGTATGTCGGTCAATCTTTCCACAAGTCAAGCGATGTTAATATTGTGGAGAGGCTAATTAATAAGGTTATGATTCCGGGGCACAGAAGGAAGAAGCATAAGACTAGCTCTGGACATATGACTGGAAAGGCAGTGAATGCTTACGAAACTGTTAAAGAGGCTTTAGAGATTATTGAAGAAAAAACAGGCAAGAATCCTGTTGCTGTTCTAGTAAAAGCGATTGAGAACGCTGCTACAAGAGAAGAGATTGTAACGATACAATACGGCGGAGCAAGATATACAAAGGCAGTTGAATGTTCTCCTCAAAGAAGGGTTGATCTTGTCTTAAGATTCTTTACACAAGGTGCATATTCTAAATCTTTCAATACAAAAAAGAAGGTTTCGCAGGCATTGGCAGACGAGATATTAGCTGCCTATAATATGAGCCCTTCTTCTTTTGCAATATCTAGAAAGAACGAGTTAGAGAAACAGGCAGATTCTTCAAGATAAAGAATTTTATGATTTTTTATTTTATTTCTCTATCCATCTCAACTTCTGATTCGTATTCTTGATCTCTTTCTCTTGATGATAACAGCTTTACGAATATTCCTGAGAAAAGGGAGCCTGCGATTCCAAGAAGTAAAAATACGATGAAATAAGAAGACAACATTGCATTTGTTTCAATTCCTTTTGAGCTTGATATAGATGCATAGGAATAATTTGTTACAGCTAAGATTGCTACTATAATCAAGGTTGTCAGGCCAACAGAGAATGCTAAAGAGACTGGCTTTCTGAAGAGTTGGACAACCTTAAATTCAATATAGCCTGCTATTAAAATTATCCAGAGGATTGCTGCGGATTCTATATTAAAAACAAGAAAGATAATGAAGAAGAGGCCAAAAACAATAGAGGTCATAATGAGCAAAAATAGATTCAAACGAAAAGAAACCCTTGAAAGCTTATCCCTAATCTGCCTTTTCTGTTCAGAATCTTTGAAACGATAATAGAGGTATTGATTTACCTCTTCTTCTGTCCAGCCCTTTTTTAGAAGGTCTTGAATTATCTTTGAAGGCATCTTATGCTCCCGATTCAATGAAAAGCTTTCTGCAATAATTAACATAATCTTTTGTTTTCTTATAAAAAGAGGTTATCTTATCAAGATCTATCTCATATATGGCATCGTCAACAACAACCGTCATCTTTACATGTCTTCTGAATTCATTCTCGCCTTTGAATTCAGCCCTGTCAATCTTTCTTAGGAAGGCATTGAAATCGAGCATTTCCATAATCTTCTTATCTTCTGAAAATTCTGATTTTATAATCTTAACTTTCTCAGGATAGCTAAGCTCTCTTTTCTCCAACTTTCCATCTTCTATCAGTTTATTTATTAAGGCATCAATCGCCTTGCCTATGGCAAGTATTAGCCTGTTCAATATGTTCTTTATTACATCAGCGGTTCTTGTGTATTTCAAGCTTACATATACAAGATGATCCGCCCTCTTCAATTCTTCATATGCGTCGTTTATTGCTTCATCCATCTTTATCACTTCCTATATATGTATAAAAAGATAATGCAATTCTAACTTGGTCTTATGTATTCTTTTTTTCTGTGTATTATTTCATCTATATCTGAGATGAAGGATTTTGTAGTCCTAATAAGATTCTTTATTTTTTTAACATCTATTTTTTTAATTGCGTAATTACTATCACAGATAATAAATTCATTTTTTCTTGAGAATTCTATCTCACTTTCCTTATGTGAAAGCAT
Organism: Candidatus Woesearchaeota archaeon; assembly: GCA_030156615.1. Taxonomy (GTDB): domain Archaea; phylum Nanobdellota; class Nanobdellia; order Woesearchaeales; family UBA119; genus UBA119. The sequence continues at coordinate 12,495 of JASGME010000008.1, forward strand.
AAGCTCCCTTGTTTCTCTTATTAAATTCAGGTATTCCTTGTTTAAGTCATAAAGATTGATAATCTTGCGTTCAAAAAAATACAATTTAGAGTCAAAGGTATCGTTAAAAGGGGGAATTCTCTTATAGATTCTTTCGTATAGAAGTATTGAGCTCATTGTCTTTGCAACTGCAAGATAGACATTTTCCATTATTGTTCCAAGAAGCTTTGGGTCATTCACGAAGTTATAAGTTACATTAATCATATGATCAGCGATCTTTATGTTCCTCTTGGCTTCTTCCAACTCTGTTTCATATTTTTCAGGATGACTGTCTAACATTCAAGAATTATTAGGATTTCTTTATTTAAATAAATTGTGTTAATGAAAAGAATCAGCTTTAGATAAATAAATAAGAAAAATACATAAATTCCACGACTTTATTTTTCGCGTTTGCTATTAATGGATAATATGGATTTTGCAATGTCTCCATCATTTTCCTGCAATGCCTCTCTTGCTTCCTCTTCAGAACAAGATGCGCTTTCCATAACTGTTTTTATGTCATCAGAAGTGATTTCTAATGAATTATCTTTTTCTTCAATGTTTTCTTCACCGCTTATCTGATAATTTGATTGCCCCATCATATTAACTTTTAAAACTGATGGGTTTTCTATGACTATCCTTGAATCTGGAAGTTCAATAATTACCCTTTCAGCTTCTATCTCTTCTTGCTGAATCCCCATTCGTTTCATAGCTTGCTTAAGTTGCCTTTGATTCAGATTTCCCGGGATATTCATTTTAACATCACTCAGTTGCTAGCTTATTTTATACAATACCAAAGAGTCTGACACCAACCATATTAAGAATTACTATAACAAAGATGATAACTAAAACTATTAGAACTACTGTGCCTGGATTCATCATAAACTTGCTTGCATATTCATCTCCATATCTCATAATGCCTCCTCCAGAGAGAGGCATGCTGTATTTCTTTGCCATGTTTAGATGAATGGATGTTGATTATTTAAAACTTTCGGGAAAATCTTTTATGGAATAGCTAAGAAAAAGGAAAGAAGAAAAATAAAATAAAAAGGATTAAAGCCCAATCAATCCCGGATTCACAAGCAGGATTATTCCTAAGAGCAACATAATCACACCGCCGATAAACTTTATTATCGCCATTGTACTCTTGCGTATTGGCTTTCCTTTAAAGGTATAGCCGAATATAGTAATTATTGTAACAAGGGGCAATACATATACTAAGTTATAGAACAAAATATAAGAGTAATGAGCTACAACTGGAAGTGAATACCCTGTTAAGATTCCTGTATATATTATTGGAAAGCCAGCAGTGCATGGAAGTTCAACAAGAGAAGCAAAAATTGCCAAAGCAATAGATGCTCCGATTAATGCTGGCATACTTCCTTTTTTTACGAGCTTAGCTACATTGGCTACTTTTTGTTTAACAGGCCCTACATGCTTATCCTGTATCATTAGTGTAATTCCTTTTCTATAGAAAAATAACTCCTTGCAATTAATAAGGCCTGCGATGATTGCTAATAGTGCTATTCCAATTCTTAAAGGATTCACGAATCCAATAAGTTTGAAAATATTTAGCCAGGCCACCATGAAGAGGAAATAGAAAATAAAGACTACAAGAACAAAACTAAAGCCAATGGCGAATATTTTCTTCCTAGAACTTGATTCTGTTAATATAAGACTTATCAAAAGGGTTAGGACAAACATATTGCATGGATTAAAGCCATCCATCAGTGCAATAAGAAAGGTAAATACTGGGAGAGGCAATATAGATCCTAATCTTTCAAGAGATTCTGGATCTATGTTCTTAGCAAATATAAAGAAACCAATGATAACCAATGCAGCGATTGAAACAAGTAATATTCTCCTTCTTAATTCCTTTGTTTTTTGTTCATTTGTTTTTTCTTCTATAATCTCACCACCTTAATGTTCACGAAAGCATCGTTTCAATTCTCCTTATGTATTCCTGCTTTGAAGTAGCACCGATGTAATAATCACAACCAAAGATGAATGTTGGGGTGTATCTGATTTGGATTTTATATTCATCAAGCATTTTCTGATAATTTTCACTCTGTGATAAATCTAAGATAATTGGAGTTATATTCATTTCTTTGCAGGCATCTAAAAAATTTTGCATTGTGCTCCTACAAGCCCCGCAATACGATGATTCCAGCATTATAACCTTTCCTTCAAGACCTCTTGCTGAGCATTCTTCGGCACTAAAACTTCCTTCATTACTTATGGTAATAATCTCTAACTCATCAGATTGATTTTGAGAGCAAGAGCTCAACAATCCTAAAGCAATTATGAGCAGCGCTATTGAAATCAATGCATTTTTTGATTCTTCCATTTTCATTTTTGATATTGAAATGGCTTTTAAACATTTGTTTCAAAAAATGAAACAACTTCTTGAATAGTCTTTCAAAATAAAAAGGAGGGCACAAATAAGCCGCCTTCTGTGAGCTCCCATCAGGATGAGCTCTGCCAACATTCGCCTAAGCGGCTCAAAGGCCTTGCACAAGCAGGACTGCCTTTCATCCTTTCCTTTTGACAAGCTCGGATGGTTAACTCAGTATTGTCGCCAATACCTTCGCAATCGTCATTGCATCAAAAGGTGGTTTTGTTTCTGTGCAGTTGCCGTCCATTGCTGGACCTCAGTGAGTGCTTTTTAATGTGGGCGGACTTTCCTCAGTCTATAAAGACCGATAGTTGGCTATGTGCCCTCATGTTTAGAAAACAACAATTAAATAAAAATCTTTTTATAGATTGATTTGATTTTTTCATCAATGAATAAAGAATGGAAAAGAAGATGAATGATAAAGGGGAGAACGAAAGCATTGATTATAAAGGGATAGGCATTAGGGGCTTGAAAACATATGTTGTTTCTATGCTTATATTGCCTATTTCTTTCTTCATTAGGATTTTGTTCGCAAGAACCCTTTGCATTGAGGATTATGGAAACTTTTACTCAATCATAGCATTTCTGTCGCTGTTGGATGTTGTTAGGTTTTTTGGTGTGAATTTTCAAACCTGTTCTTTTTTCATCAATAAGTATAAGATGGAGAAGAGGGCTGACAAGCTGAAGGGGTTCTTTAATTTTTCATTTGTCCTTGTGAGCATAGCTACGATTATAATAGCGTCAATCTTGTTTATCTTTTCTGATGGAATTGGAAAATTTGTATTTGACAATGCCGGTCATATTCAAGCTATGCTTCCATGGATGATTGGATTCTGGATATTCTCAGGAATGTTGCAATTTTTAGGATTCTTTTTGATTTCTTACTTGAAGCAGACAAAGTATCAGTTGATTATGCTAATAATGCATGGAAGTTATTTAATCATGTTCATCTTACTGAGTCTTGCTTTGGAGCCATATTTAGCAGCGGTTCAGGCATACTTTGTTGGAGCACTAATCGGTGCAATAATTGCTATCTTTCCATTTGTAAAGGAATCAAGATTCTTCCTGAAGACAAAGGCCTTCTTTTCATCAAGGATGGGAAAGGAGATTTTAGGATTTTCAATGAATATGATATTGTTGGCTTTTATTGGAACTATACTTGCCCAGACTGACACTTTCCTAATTCAACTTATCAAAGGGTCAGAAGATGCTGCATACTACAATGTAGCTTTCCCAACGGCAAACCTAATTCTTATCCTGATTTCTCCTTTGGCTATAATCATTGCTCCTTTATTCTCTAAGCTATGGCATGAGAAAAATCGCAAGGCTTTGAACAGGATTGAATCTTTTCTTATTAATAATTTCTTGGTTGCAATACTGCCAGTAGTGGTTTTCTTAGTGATGTTTTCAGAAACAATAATATACTACATATTCGGAGCTGGCTATGTGGAAGCTCATCTATCGCTTGAGCTTTTCTCATTCTTTTTCATATTCAAGGGCATTAATACAATTATAATTCCTATGATAGTTTCAATGGGAAGGCCTCAAAAGGCCTCAAGGATAATGCTTCTTGGATTAATAAGCAATATAGGATTAGATTTGATTTTAGTGCCATCTTTGTCTTATTTAGGAGCAACAATATCTACTGGAATCGCACAGATAATGATGAGCATATTTCTCATAAAAGAGTTGAAAAGGGCAGAACCTTTCAAGTTCTCTTGGTGGCAGAATATAAAGGTGATAATCGCTGCTGCATTATTCATAGCTGTTGTATTTGAATTAAAAAATTTAATTCCATTGGCTTCAATTGGTTCAGATTTGCTTACAATATTGGCAGGAGGAGGCATCTTTTTAGTTGGTCTGGGCGCTTATGTCCTGTTTTTAGTTTTAGCAAGAGTGATAACAAAAGAGAAGATTGCGATTGTCAAAAATGTTTTCTTAGGGAGGGATTAAATGTCAAAGCCTTTAACGATTGAGGTAAATGGTTTAATCATTGACAAAGAAAAGACAGATTATATTGTATCAAAGGTAAAAGCAAATAACAGATACAGGAATATTGATGATGAAATAATTAAAGAAAATTTAAGGAGGTTTGCATTTGACAATTTCAAGCTACTCAAGAATGATTTTGATAAGATAGAGAATTCCAGATTCGCAAGTGAATGTATTAAATACATTAGAGGAGAGTTAAGGAAGAAAAGTGCTCTTTATATAACTAAAAAAACAAGGGGATTGCTAGAAAGGATTTTAGAATCAAATAGAATAGATTTGGTTGAAATAAACAAGATATTGAAGAGCCATAGATCCAGTGCTGAGAGATTTGAAATATACGAGGAGTTATATAAAAAAATCTTCTCTTCAACAGATAAAGAAGCTAAAGAAAATATAAGGATAGCTGATGTTGGTTGTGGCCTGAATCCTTTTTCTTATTTATTTATCCCAGAAGAGATTTTAAAGAAATGCATCTTCTATGCAATAGATATTGATGCTGAAATAGTTGAAGCAGTTGAGATTTTTTTTGAAGAATATGGAATAAAAGGGACTGCAGAAAAAAGAGATGCTATTGATTTTGCTGAGGGCATTAAAAAGAGCAGGGAAAGGTTTGATGTTGTAATGCTATTCAGGATTCTTGAAATAATTGATGAAAAAGGGCATAAAAAGTCTGAGAAGTTAATAAAAGATTTAGATGCAGAGCTTTATATTGCAAGCTTTTCAAGGAAAACAATCTCAGGAAAGAGGATGACTATGCAGAATCAACCTTGGTTTGAGAAGATGATAAAAAGAATAGGTTATGAATTTTCAACATTTGAAACTGAGAATGAGATTTTCTATTTCTGCTTTTAATTGAATTTCTGAATTATTTCACATTTATTTCAACTGATTCTCTCTTATTGCAATAACGCGATATGTTTCAATAGTCAGCTTTTTGTTCTTCCATGCATCCTCTGGAAGACCTGCTTTCAGGCAAAGCTCTGAAAGGAATTCTTCCGGATCTTTTAATTGCTCCCAAACCTGAGGCAGGAATGTGGCTTTATAGAAACCATAGCTTAGAACAACTCCGTCATCCTTTGTAAGCTTTCGTTTTAAATCATTTGCATCTGAATATGGCAGTTCCTTTGGCGTTGTAAGGATGCTTATCTCTGTCTCGATATGCTTTAATTCTTCTTTTGAGAGTGGAGGAAATCTTGGGTCGTGCAGGGCTGCATTAATTGCATTATTGTATATGCATCTGTATAAAGGTTCAATAGGCAGGATTGTTCCTATGCATCCACGAAGAACAGGCCCTTTTGAATATGTAAATATTAGAGCTTCATCTTTATAGATGTTCAATGTTACAAAACAGCCCTTCTTTGATTTCAAGAATTCTAAGTCTTCTTTGGAAAGATTGTATTTTGAAGATACTGATTTAAGAAGTTTTTCTGGGCTTTCTATTGATTCATTTCGGACATGCTTTTCAATAGCAGTCCTTGAAAGGCTAATTAAAGCTTTTTTTAGTTCTAAGGAAAGCTCCTCCTGATTATCGGCTTGTTTGCCTGTTCGACTCTTATTCATACTTTCACCATTTTTCCTCTACTTTTTTATTTTTTATTATTCTTTCTTCCTTGCCTTGCTTGAAGAATGCAATGGAGCAATAGCTGACTGAATTCGTAAAATCCCCTGTTATATTTCCTGAGGTGTCATAAGCAATAAGCTTGGCTTCTGCTCCATGATGCTGCATAATCTCAATTAGAATTGCAATAGGAAGATTGCCACAGATCGTAGATCCTGTTTCTTCTATAAAGCGAAGGAAGACCTCAGAATCTTTTTGAATGATAAGATTTGCTGCTTTCATATCAAGCTTCTTTAGATTTTCTTTTACATTTGAAACGAAAGGCAGATAGTCATAGTTCGGGCCGTAATGCGTGAAATCAGAACTGGCAATCACTAATGTTTTCTCATGAACAAAATCAATAAGAGATGCTGCAATTTCCTTGATTTGATTTTGACTAGTATTTGCACCTATTATTATTGGAAGCATCTCAAAATCATTCAGAATAAGCTGGAGAAAAGGAAGCTGGATTTCAATAGCATGCTCAAACGAATGTGCCTCTTGATAAAGAATAAATGGATTGTTTGGATTTTTGTTTCCCGTATTGATTCCAAGCAAAGAAGAGGCATTGGCAACTTTAACATCGCCTAAAGGAGTTTCATAATGAGTATAATCACAGAGGGCAGCTCCTCTGAAAAAGAAATAATGTGATGGGGCAAGAATGATTACCCTTTTAATATCCTGTCCTTTAAGCAAAGAATATGCTTTGCCAGCAACCCTGCCTGAAAATATATGACCTGCATGAGGAACAATGAGGCCAATAATATTGCCTTTAACAGAATCAGGCTCTGCAACAGAATCCTGTTCGAAATCGGATTGTTCTGAGAGATAGGAAAGAATCTGCTTTTTAAGCTGATCTTTATCTTTTGGATACCATGAGCCTGCAAGAATAGATTTTCTTATTTTTTTCTCAGTCGTAGACTTTTCCGCCATAAAATCACCCTTTGAATTTATCCAGATGAATATAACATGGATTTTTTAGTTAAAGCAACGATTATTTCCAGACTCCTTCTATTGGCTGACCACAAAAGGGGCATTTCCCTTCCTTAATATTATTGCTTCTTATCTCAAACCCAAACCTCTCGATAACTGGCTTATGACAATTAGGACAGATTGTATTCTCGTATCCTTCATCTAAGGATTCCATTGGCAGATTTCCTATATAAACATATTGCAGGCCCTTCTTCATAGCAAGTTCCCTTGCCCTAATGAGAGTTTCTATTGGCGTTGGAGGCAATGATGTAAGCTTGTACGAAGGAAAAAATCTTGATAAGTGGAAAGGAGTAGATTCTCCAAGATTCTTCACTATCCAAGCGGAAAGCTCTTCTATCTTGTTTAGATCATCTGTATAAGTTGGAATAATAAGAAAGGTTATCTCAAGCCAAACCCCCTCTTCTTTGTATATCTTTAAAGTTCTTAAGACATTTTCCAGCTTTGCAGAAGTTAATTTCATAAGGACTTTTGAATCAAATGCCTTCAAGTCAATGTTTGCTGCATCAACTAGCTTGCACAAAGCCCTCAATGGCTTCTCGTTGATATAGCCATTTGAAACCACTACATTTTTAATCCCTTCAGATTTAGAAAGCTTAGCCGTATCGTACACATACTCATAGAAGACTGTTGGCTCTGTGTATGTATAGGCAATAATCTCAGAGTTAAAGCTTTTTGCTGATTCAACGAGCTCTTCAGGAGAAACATAATCTGCAGGAAATTCATCATAAGATGCCTGCGAAATCTCCCAGTTTTGACAATTCAAGCATCTAAGATTGCATCCTGCTGTAGAGAAAGAAAAGGCTGTTTTTCCGGGCATGAAATGAAATAAAGGCTTCTTTTCTATAGGATCAATGCTTATTGAGCAAGGCCTTCCATAAACCATGCTATAGAGCTTTCCATTGATATTCTTTCTGACCCTGCATATGCCTGTTTGATTGTTCTTCAGGATGCAATTATGAGGACAGAGCGTACAATTAACAAAGCCATCCTTTTTTTCATAATAGATTGCCTCTTTGTATTCTTCTTCCTTAGGCATCTGCTCCTCACTAAGCACCAGCTCCTCATTATGAACCTGCTCCTCATTATGAACCTGCTCCTCACTAAGCATTTGCCTCTCACTAAGCACCTGCTCTTTGCCTTTTTCCTCTTTGTTTTGTTTCTGAATCATTTTTCATGATTTATCTCTTATATGAACCTGTTTTATATGAATCTGTTTTCATGTTTTTATATATATAAAATTGATTTATATAAGATTACTGATTGTCATATTTAAGGTTATATTAAAGCTTTGACTGGGAAAAGTTTATAAAGAATTCTAAGCATAGAAGGGATGTAGTAGACCATGTTAAGTGAAATATTTTTAAACATTTAAGCAAGATACAAAAGGTGGAAGGATGGCAAATTCAAAAAATACAAAAAAAACCATAATAAAAGATACAATAAAAGACACCAGAAAAAATACAAGAAAAAATAACATAAGAACTAACATAAGAACTACCATAAAAACTACCAAAACAAACCAGGCCCAATCGACCGCAGGCGGGGCTTTGTTCATTTTAATGCTGCTGATTTTTATGGTTCTTTATCTGCTTTTTATCCCGCCTGCGGTCAGGGAAGAAATACTTAATATTTCTGATGAAGAGGATGGAAATGCCAGTATAGATGTGCCTGAATCTGAATATGTTTATGTTGAAGAACAACCGGGAAATCTGTATTATTCTGCTGAGAATTCGTTTAAGCATAATATGCCTTCAACTTACCTTATTGAAAGGAGCGAGAACGAGTTGCTATGGAGCTGGAACTCTGTTCATGTATCTTCTGGATTGTTTAAAAAAGATGAGGCTAGTCTTGAATTCAGTATTGATAATGTTGAGGAAATTCAATCTGGAACAATGGCATTTGATGTTAAAGAGGCAAACGGCATTATAGAGATCCTGCTAAATGGACAATTGATATACAACGGGATGCTTGATGAGGGAACTGTGAATCCTATTGAGATTAGGGGAGATAGCTTTGATGCTCAAAATGTATTGGTTATCAGATCTGAACCTTCTGGATCATCCAGAACAAGCGAATTTATAATTGAAAATATAAGGATTTTTGGTGAAAGAAAGAAGAGTATGCTTGAAGGAACTATGAACTTCTTTGTATATCCTGAAGAGATTTCTTCTCCGAGAAAATCTGTTTTGAGATTTTACGCTGAATGTAATCAACAGACGACTGGAAAACTTTCTATAAGGATTAATAATCAGTTGATTTTTGATTCTGTGCCTGCCTGTGGCAACATAAATCTTATTGAATTCTCGCCATATGTTTTAAATAATGGGAACAATATGATTGGGATGGTATCAGAATCAAATATTTATATAAGGGAGCCATCTGTTGAGGTTCAGATAGCCGAGCCGATATATCCAACATATTACTTTAACATTTATGATGAGGAATACGAGCAGATTCTCAATGGTTCTAAGAAGGTTATGATGTATCTGAGCTTTGTCTCAACTGACAATAAGCTAGAGGCAGAAATAAATGGCGGGTTGCTTTATATTGAAACTGATGACTATATCATTCGAGATATAACTGATTTTGTTAAAAGAACAGGGAATTATGTCTCGTTAATCCCAAAGAAAGAGACAAAGATAAATCTCATCAAGATATATTTAGAATAGAAAGTTAATTAAAAATTGAGATATACTTATATAAAATATATTTAGAAAAACATATTTAGAGGATAATTAATAATGGTGGTGGTCTTGATTGGCGACTAAGGTTCCAAACGGGCTCTCAAGTGTAGGGGGTGGTTTTGCTCTGGTTGGGAAGGAGACTGGAGGGTTTTTAAAGGGAATGATGTCTCCTTTTGTTAGTTTTGGCTCAGTTGGAGCTGCAGCTCTTGGAGGGGCGGCTGCTGCTACAGGTGCCATGGCTGCCAGAGGTTTGTTTGCTTCAATAGGTAGATTCTTTAAATGGCTTTATAGAACTATTTTTCCTGATAATATTTATGGATTTGTTCTCTTTTATTATTTTATCGTGCAGTATCTTTTTATAGATATATTGATGTTTAACGGGAATTACGGAGCTCCTTTTGTCCAGCAGGCATATGCCTTTTCTGCAATCGCTTTTACAATTCTTATAACGCTTGAGGGAACTAAAGAGGGGGGCGGTTTTAAGTTCCTACTTGGAAGACTTCTAAGCACAACTATTATCTTCACTTTTCTCTATTTTGCAACTTTCAATTGGATTCCAAGGCTGATGGGAAGTCTTGGAGCTGGCGGCGTTAGTTCTTTAAATGATCTTGTGAATAACTCTTTGGGCATGACACCTGTATTCCCTGTTGTGCCTATCTTTGCTATTTTCCTTATTCCGATTTTCTACAATAAAACTAGGCTTGGAAGAAGTTATGTAGGTTGGATAATCTTCTTGTTGATTTTGCTTAACCTTAGCACTATAGTTGACTATATACAAACAACAATAAAGAAGAGCACTGTTGATGGCTCTGCTGCTATTCAAAAAGGAATGGTTGAGCAGCTTTGGGACAGTCTTACTGATAATGTTGCTTTTGCCTGGAATGGATTCAAAGCCTTGCTTAATGGCTCTTGGATGGATTCTTTGTATGGAGACATTAATGAGAAGGTTGAAGGTGAATATAATGAAGAGGCAGAAAGGATGGCTATATCTCTTTCATATCCTGTGGCTGCTAGTTCGCGGATGATAAGATATGACAATGGGGAAGTTGAAAACGACATTTTTACTACAATTGGGTTCGCTCAACGTGTGAGCGAGGAATGCCTCGTTTATGGATTGTGCAATGTAAATGGTTATGTTAATGTTAATTGTATTTCAAATAAGATAGGGGTTGAGGTTTTTGATCCAGAAGAAAAGGAGTGGGGAATGGTTAGTTCATCTCTTCTTGATGTTGCTGAGCTCAGACTTAGTCCTCAGTTGTATCAATGCAGGATTCGGGTAACAGATGAGGCTGTTGAAGGCATGATATCAGTTACAATAAAGATTGATTATGATTATACTGGAACATCTAACTTTGATTTAATCCTTGCTGATTCTCAAATGGTTGCGTCATGTGCTGCAAGCGGTCTGAATATTCTAAGTTGTCTTGGATATGAGAGCGTTAGTTTATTTTCAGAGGGTTCATCAGGACCTGTGCTTTTGTCTTTAGGCCTGCCTTCTAATCTTCAAGGGCTGGTAATTACTCTTAAAGGCAGTGAAGAGAAAAGGGTGCCTCTTTTAATTTCAATATCAAATGAGTTTGAAGGCAAGATAAATAGGATAAATTCATTGTATTTGGCTTTTCCTTCTGGGGTGACGCCAAAAGAGGGTGGACTTTGCAGATTTGATGGGGAGGTTGATTGTTCTAAGATATTCGGCGATGGAATGAGTGATTATTCTTGCTATAGCTTTGATTCAGATTTCTTAAATAATGATGAAGTTATGAAAACTCTTGAGGAAACATCTATTGCCTGTAATCTCCAGATTGATAATGAAGCTTTAGAAGGTGGGAAAGCTCTTAAAAATATTAAAGCTTATTTGAATTATTCATACGAGGTTAGCAAGGATATTGAGCTTGAATATATTTCAAATGTTATTTATGATGATTTTGAAGAAGAACAGGCCGAGTGAGATGAAAAAGAATAGAAAAGGAAGTATTAATATTCCTGCTTTTGCTGTAGCTCAAATTATTTTTATAGGTATTATTATAATGGGATTTTTTTCACTGGTTTTTCCTGTTATAAGTACAGATGCTTATCTTAGGAGCGGTTTACAGTTTGAATTAGCTCTTGCAGGAAGCGCTTTGTCTTTTGGTGAAAATGGTTCTTTTTACATTGTAGATGCCCCTGAATTCAAGGAAGATTTCAAGATTATTAGAAATGATAACAGAATCTCTGTATTGCCAGATGAGGAAAATATAAACATTATTTATTCTTATTCTCAGCTTGTTGTTTCAACAAAAGAGATTGAAGAAGGGGCGAAATCATTTGACAAAAAAAGTAAGATAAATATAAAGATAGAAGACAACAAAATCAAATATGAATAGGAGGTTTTGAGAAGTGAATTTTTTCAAGGGGATGCCAAAAAAAGGAGCTACAGAGGATACTATAAAAATTATATTTATGGCGTTTTTAACCTCTTTCTGTGTTGCTGAGATTATGATTTTTTCAACTTTTGCAAACGAGGAAGTAATAAATACATATCGCACTGAGAAGAATCTTTACATTGATCATATTTTCTCTGATGAAAGATGCCTTGCTTATCAAAATAATGGCGTTGTTATGCCCTATTTTGTTGATTTTGATTCATTATCTAAATATCTAAAAGATAATGAAAATGATAAGGGAATAATTGATTTGAAAGGCTGCTTAAATATTGCAGAGGATTCTACGCCTTTTTCTATGAAGATTACAATAATCTCTGATTCAGGGACTGCAATAGTTTATTACGATTATGGTACATTTAATAGATTGGAAGCAATTAGCAAAAGCAACTCAAGAACAAACTTAGAATATGTAAGAAGCGAGAGGGCTGTTACTGTTGTTAGAGATAATAAAGAGTATGCTGGAGAAGCCATGATAGAAACTATATTCGCTTTATAATCAAATGAAAAGAATGAAAATTAAAGGAATAAAAAAATTTGGAAAGAAAGGAGCTATTGATCTTTTAAGTAATTTAATAACTATTGTAGCTGTAATGGTGGCTTTCCCGGCCATCTTTTCAACTTTATTTTCTCTTCCTGGATGTTCACCTACTCCAAGGACATATCTTACAGGGGATAGTTATACGGCTATTTTAGAGATAAATACTGAGCAGATATTAATGAGAGAAGATGATTTTCATATCTCTATTCCCTCAGAAGATAATAAAGAAAATGAAGAGATTGAAATGAAGCTTTCTATTACTGATGCCATTGCTCTTTGGGCTCAATACGATTTACTCACAAATAGTTATGATACTAATGAGATAAAGATTAAGAGGGAAATAGAAAAGGCCAAGGATTATCTTGGAGATGAGATTTTAGATAGAGCTGCTGAAGAGTTGAATAAGATCTCTTCAATACAATGGATTTATGTCTCAATCTCTGATGTTAAAGGAAATGTTAAAACAAGAGAAAGTTCGCTTAAAGAGATCTCCACAAAAGGTAATATCAAAGTTGTAACAAAAGAAATCCCTTTATTTAGTGGCGAAGGGGTTGCATATTTTGGTGTAGCATATTTTGATTGTCCACCAAATGAAGAATATAGCTAGGAATAATAAGATTAATATAAAGTTATATTAATTTGCGAGGGAATGAGCATGAATAAGAAGGCACAATCTTTTTTCAATGCATTTTTGGTTTTGTCCTTAGCTGTATCTTTATCCTTATTGCTTAGTTATGATATAGCAAAGAGGTATGATACAAGCAGGATAAAAACTATTGAAGATTCTGTGGTTAGTATTTCTAATGCTTTGTCCAATGGCTATTCAAATAATTATTTCCTAAGAGAAAGCCTGAGCAAAGCTTATTATTCATCTTTATTTAATCTTGCATCTAATGGTAGTATAAAGGGCTATGGAGATTACGGGATGCTTAGAGGAGCAAATGTTGTCCTTTGGCACGAGATGATTCCTGATGAAGAAACTATTGAAAATAATCTCTCTGAAATGATTGATGATGAGATTGTCAGGTTTTTGAATCAATCGAATTATTTTTTGACTAAGGAGGAGAAGTTTAAATATGAGATTGATGATTCTAATGAGAATCTATTTCTTAGTGTTAAAGGAGGCGAGCAGAACACAATAATTCCGAATCTTTCTGTTGAACTTCCATTAAAAAAAGATGATGCTATAGAAGTAGAGCCTCTTTATAATTTAGAAGGATATGATGTGGAAGCAGAATATAATTTAATATCTCCTGTTCCCGAGCAGATTGGATGTGGGTTTTCAGAGGATTGTTCTTATATTGTTTCTGAAGAAGATGCTGAAAAGATTAGACAATTTTACTGGCTCTATCTAACACATGGATTGATTTTTGAAAGAAAATTTATTGAAGAGAATGGGAAAGAGTATCTATGTTTTAACAAGACTCCTATTAATTCTGGGTTGTTTGCTGGAAGCAATGATAATAGAATTTTAACTACAACTGCAGAGATATATAATTTTTTATCAAGAATGGAATGCAGTGATGATTTTAAAGAGAAGGAATTGTGCTGTCTTGAACTGAAGAAAGAGGGGATTCAGGGGGATTTTTATGACAGTCAATATTTCAAAGGAAGTATTGTGATGCCTTTCAATGCCTACAAGAGTTTCGAATATAATTATTTAAATCGTTCAAAGGAATTTCTTTGGATTATTGAAACGCTTGAGGAATGCATGTCAGGTTCAATTGAATACGGAAATGATGATTTGGAGGGATGCATCGAAGAAAATAAGGAGGATTTTGAATCAAAAGAGTTTGTTGTTAAAGAATACAAAGGAGGAGAAACAACTGACGAAAGGAAGCTATACAATCTTTCTGAGAGTTATTCTATGATTCTGGAATCAGAAGATTTGGAATGTATTTCAAAGCCTGTTAATCCTTTTGTTCCAGCGAGTGCTTATATAAACTCAACTCATTTTTTTCTTTATAATGATGAGATGAGTAGTGCAATGAAACTGAATGGATTTTCATCTGATTCTCCTATTGATGAATCTCAGGTATGTGTTGTTGATTTATTAGGAATGCCTATTGATTCTATCAGCATAAAAGAAGATATCAGTTTGGCAGAGATATTATCTATTGCAAATGAAGATGATGTTGTATGGCATAAAGATGAAAATGGAAATGTATGTATAGGGATTAAGAGATTTTCTCCAGTATCTTTGAGCAGACTTACATATTTTTATTTTAAGGATTTTTATGAGGAGGAGCTTGGGATTGCTATTGATGAATTAGTTCCTGTTTTTGGTGAAATTGTTGATATTGTAAGTATAATAAATAAAGTTATGAATGAACTAGATGAAGAAGATGATGAAGGATTCTGCGAGCTTCTTGAAAGCAAGAATTTTGTTAATATTGAAGATGTTTTCCCTGAATGTTATGGAAGCGAGGAAAGACATTTCTTTAATTTTTACGATACGCTAGATAAACTTGAGAAAAATGAGTGCTCTGCTGTAAGAAGATGGTTTGCTGTAGAAGCGGTTGACACGAGCCTTTTATATCCTGTTGAGACTGATGAAGGATTGGCTATTTCTAATCCTGTTTATATTGGAGCCTTCTTTGTAGATTAAACACTTTAGGAAATCCTAATCAAAACTAAACCTTTTTATATCTTGATTTATTTTCTTAATTCAGGTGAAGAGAATGTTCAATATTCCTTACGATGATTTGATTGAGAGGGTGTGTAATAAAACAGGGAAATCAAAAGAAGAGATAGAAAAGATGGTCAAGGATAAGATAAAGGAGCTTTCTGGGTTGCTAACAAAAGAGGGGGCTGCACATATTGTTGCAAATGATCTTGGGATAGAACTTGTTGAGGCTCTTGATGGAAGAGTTAAATTAGAGAGCATTGTTGATGGATTAAGGGCTGTTGAAACCATTGGCAGGGTTTCAAGGGTCTTTGAGCTCAGAAGCTTTACAAGAAAAGATGGAAGCGAGGGCAAGGTTCTTCCTTTCCTAATAATTGATAATACTGGTTCAATAAGGGTTGTTTTATGGGATGATATGGCGGAGAAGTTTTCAAAGATAAAAGAAGGGAATGTTGTTCTCATAAAGAATGCGATGGCTAAAAAGAACAGGAATGGCCAGATTGAGCTTCATTTAAATAAGTCATCTACATTAGAATTAAATCCAAACGAGGATGTTGAATTGCCTTACGAAAGACAGATGTCTTCAAAGAGAAAGTCAATATCTGATATATCAGAAGAGGATTCTTATGTAGAGATTTTTGGCACGATAGTTAATGTTTTTGATATAAGATTCTTTGAGATTTGTCCAAAGTGTTCCAAAAGGGTTAAGCAGGTTGGGGAGGCTTTCTTCTGCGATATCCACGGAGAGGTTAAACCAGAATACAACTATGTTATGAATGTTATTGTGGATGACGGGACTGGGACGATAAGGGTTGTTTTTTTCTCATCTCAGGTTAATAAATTGATTGGAATGGATAAAAAAGAGATAATGAAGTTTAAGGATAATATGGAAGAATTTGAAAGGGTTAAGCAGGAGCTTATCGGGAAGCAGATTGTTGTAGATGGCAGGGTATCCAAAAACGAGTTTTTCTCAAGGATAGAACTTATTACTAATGAGATTAATCCTAATCCGGATCCTGAGGAGGAGACGAAAAGGCTTGAATCTGACTGAAAAAGATGAAATTTTGGACTCATTTTCTTTTTTCAATTGTATGTTTTTTAGGGATAATGAATATTGCAGTTTATATTAATCATCCTGTTGAATCTTATTTCAACCTAGAATCTTTGCTTCTTGTTCTATTGTTCCTTTTTCTTGGAAGTGCTATGCCAGACATTGATACTTCTTCATCAAAAGTTGGAAGAAAGAAATGGTTTAGGCCTCTTCAAAAGATAACGAAACACAGAGGGTTCTTTCATAGTCTTTTGGCAGGAGCGATCTTTGCCTTTATTCTTAGCTTTGTTTCTCCTAAAGAATATGCCTTAATATTTCTTTTAGGATACTGGCTTCATGTAGTGCTTGATGGATTAACGCCAAAAGGAGTAGCCCTGTTATGGCCTCTTCCATTCAGAATGAAGGGTAGAAGGAAGATAGGGGAGATGGAAGAATGGTTCCTTGATCTTTTATTTATTGTATTGATTGCCTGCTTTATTTTTCCTTTTTTTCATTAAATTTGCTTGGACATTGGACATTTTAAGATATTCGCGGGCAAACTATTTAAAACAGCCCAACTATCCTTAATTGTATTAGTTGATTTGGGAATATTACATATCTTTAGAAAAAATATTTTTAAATTAGAGATATTGGTTATAACCAAGGTGAAATAATATGCAAAAGAATAATGAGTTGAAAGAGAATGAAGAATTTGAACATAACGAGGATGATAATATGGCAAATGGAAATGTTGAAATGAGCAAGAATGAGCTTTCTTTGAGGGATTTGCCCGGTGTAGGAGATGCTACTGCAGAGAAATTGATTGCCAGCGGTTATGACAGCTTAATGAGTATTGCTGTTGCCAGTCCTGATGAGATTGTTGATGCTACCGGCCTTGGAGAGAGTGTTGCCAGAAGAATGATTAGCGCTGCAAGGGAAAAGCTTGATATGGGCTTTGAATCTGGTGAGAAGCTTCTTCAAAAAAGAAAGGCTGTAATTAAGATAAATTCTGGTTCAGATGCACTTGATAAACTTCTTGGAGGTGGATTTGAAACTAGTTCAATAACAGAATGCTTTGGAGAGTTTGGCTCTGGTAAGACTCAGATTGCCCATGTTCTTTCTGTTAGGGTGCAACAGCAAATAAAGGGGTCAAGCGTTGTATATATTGATACAGAGAATACTTTCAGGCCCGAGAGGATTGAGCAGATTTCCAAAGGTTTGAATATGGATGTAAAGGATGTTTTGAAGAATATAAAAGTGGCAAGGGCGTATAACTCGGATCATCAGATGCTTTTAGCAGAAAAGATAGAGGACTTGATAAAAAAAGAGAGATTAAATGTTAAGCTTGTTGTTGTTGATTCTTTAACAGCTCATTTCAGGGCTGAATTTATAGGGCGAGGGACACTAGCAAACAGACAACAGAAGCTAAATAGACATATGCATACCTTGCTTAAGCTCGCAGACACATACAATTTATGCGTATATGTCACAAATCAGGTTATGGCAAAACCAGATGTATTCTTTGGGGATCCTACGGCTGCAATTGGAGGAAATATTGTAGCACATGCTAGCACTTTTAGGGTTTATCTTAGAAAGGGAAAGAAGGGCACAAGGGTTGGAAAGTTGGTTGACAGTCCTAATCTTCCTGAAGGCGAGGCTGGATTTGTTATAACAGAAACAGGAATAAAAGACATATAAAGGAGATAATTTAGAGGAAATCAGATAAGGAAATTAAGAGGACAGAGAATTACCTTCCTTTATAGCCAAACTTTTTATTGTAATTTTTGTGATTTATTATATCAAGAACAAAAGCGATTATTTCATTTTCAGAATCTCCATTAGTTAGTGTATAGAGAATTCTCCAGAATTGTGGTAGTTCTACTCTGAATAAATTTGAAATTCCATATTTAACTTTATATTCTTCAGGAATTAGCTTTTTTGCTATAGGATCGCCATAATGATAGTTTGATTTTATTATCTCTAGTTTTTCGTTGATTGCTTTAAAAATCATATTGTCTGTTTTTGAATCAGAAGAGCTCTCATTAAGATAATTATAGACTTTCTCTGCTTCAGGTGAAAGATGACTCTTAATCGTTTCATAGCTCAAGACCTGTTTTTATTGCTCTCCTTAGATTTGGATTTGCATTGTGTATCCAGGTTATTCCTTTGAGACTTACTGCGATTTTGTTGCTTTCTTCAAGGTAAGCGAGAATTGTCTTCAAGACATTGTGATTTACTTGTTTAGGCAGTTTTCTTTTTAATTCTGCAATTGTTATGACGCTGTTGTCACATTCTTTTAGGACATCCTCTACCATAAGAATAGTGTTCAGGGTTGGGCTGTGTTCCATTTTACGATATTCTAAATCTGTAGACATATTAATCACCAATTAATATTAACTAATAAATTATAATTATTGACTAATATATAAATGTTGTGTTTATTATCTTGTTTTGGATAATAGAGTTGCATCGGTATTTTAGAAATATTTAAAAATGCTTCATGTTTCCCTTGAATAAAGCCCTGCTTGCATGATGGCTCTATTGAAATCAATAGGGGCGTGCAGGCAAGTCTAGTTGGGCGATAATAGACTAGGCAAGATTTCTTGCTTGGTTAGAAACAAAAAAGGTAAGAAAAATGGTTGAAAAAGAAATGATGTTAATTAGCTCAGATGAATATCTGAAAAGCGGGATCCATATTGGGACGCAGTTCAAAACGAAGTATCTTGATGACTTTATCTATAAGACAAGGGTAGATGGGCTTTCTGTTTTTAATATAAGCAGCGTGGATAAGAGAATTGCTATGGCCATAAAATTCCTAGGACATTATAAACCTGAGGATATTCTTGTTTGTGGCAGAAGAGAATCATGCTGGAAGCCAATAAAAGTCTTCTCAAAACATACAGGAGCAAAGACTATTGTTGGGAGATATCCTCCTGGCATTCTTACAAATCCTTCTTTGGATAATTATATTGAAGCGAAGATTATGATTGTTTGTGATCCATGGACTGATAAAAATGCTATTCATGATGCATTGGCAATAGGGATTCCTGTTGTAGCGATCTGTGATACAAACAACACTATAAATAATGTTGATTTTGTAATACCTGCAAACAATAAAGGAAAGAAAAGTCTTGGCTTGATCTTCTTTTTGCTCTCAAGAGGACTTTTGAAGGAATGGGGAAAGATAAAGGACGATTCTGAATTTAAGGGAAGCTTAGATGATTTCAATGAATAAATGCATTAATCATTGAATCCCTACAATCCCTTCCTGAGTCAATTTGAACTTTATTGTCTTATCTTCTTTTATGCTTCTATGCTTTCTCAAGACAGCTATCCTCTCCCCTGGATTTGCATTCTCAGGCTTTATTAGTTCAATTATGCATTTAGAGCCATACCTCAAATAATCTCCTCCCACAAACTTATTCTTTCCATCCTTCTCAACATCTGAGTATATTTGATTTGTTATCACTACAGGAATATTATACTTTCTTGCAATTCTGGAGCAACTCATAATCTGGTTGCCTAACATCTTATTTGTTTCGTATATTGCATTTGTTCTTCCTATTTCAAGCCTATAAAGCATTGATATTGTGTCTATAACAATCAGGCCAACAGAAGATGTAATGTTATTGCCAAGCTGGGTTATCGCTTTCTGCTGCTCTTTGAACTGGGTTGGCTTTAAGAAAATGATATTTTTGAGGGCTTTATCAAAATCCTTAGTTATCTGAGCTAATCGTTCAAGAGAAAAACCTCCTTCGGTATCAACATAAATTACTTTCATTCCCTGCTCAGTTAATCTTGCTGATGAAATCATGCAGGTAGTTGTTTTACCTGTTCCTGCTCCTCCATATATCATTGTAACTACTCCTCGCTCAAATCCTCCTTCAAGCAGGGAATCTATGCATTGAATTCCTGTGCTTACCTTCTTGTTATTAATTTCTTCTTTCATCTTGTTTTCTTTAGCTTAAGTATAATAAAAGAATAACTATTTTAATAATCTTTGCTCTAAGAATTTGAAATCATTATGCTAGTTAAAAGATATTTTAACCTGCTTGCCCTTTATATTGAACAATGAGGGATTCTTTTCATTCTCTTCTTTTTCTTCTAATGGCTTTAATTCTAGTTCTGAAGCTCCAACCCTATCTTTTATTAAAGATTTCAGGGCTTCGTTTGAAATCAATTCAATAATTTCTTTATCTGCGGATATCTGCAATGAAATTGAATCTGATTTTTTAAGAGAGGCTTCCTTCCTTCTGCTCTGAACTCTTCTTATTATTTCCCTTGCATAGCCCTCTGCCATTAGCTCTTTGTTAAGTTTTGTAGAAAGCAGTATTACGCCTTTGCTAAACTCTGCTAATTGATAATCTGCATCTTCTAAAGAATGTTCTATGTTGAATTGTTCATAAGACAATCTAAATATTTGGCCATCTATGCGTAATTGGACTTCTTTGCCTTGCTTAAGCATGAAAAAGGTTTTCTTTTGGTCTAACTTTGATGCCTCTTCAATTATTCTTTTGGCTATATCTTTATCAAAAGAAGCATATATATTGTTGTTGTTTGGACTGAGCTTTACTTTATGATGCTCAAAGGTTGTTGTTATTTTCAATTCCTTTATGTTTAATTGCGAGAGCAATAAATCCGTTAGATTCTTTAACGATTCCTTGAATTCCTCATCTGTTGTCTCAACAATGAGTTCTTTCAATGGCCATCTAACGCCATAGCCTGCTCTTTCCCTCAAAGAAAGTGCTGTTTGTATTATCTCATCCATTCTGGCAAAATCATTTTCAAGTTTCTCATTGCAGTAGGCTTCATTTGCTTTTGGCCATTGAAACAGATGGATGCTTTCCTCTTTTATGCCCAACTCTTTTTTCATTTCCAAGAATATCTTCTCTGTTGTGAATGGAGCAAATGGAGAGAAGAGTTTTATTGTTCCAAAAAGGGTCTCAAAAAGAACCTTTATGACAAGTTTTCTTTCATCACCTTCAGAATTCAGCTTTTCTCTAACATATTGAATGTATTCTCTTGAGATGTCAAGAAACAGCCTTTCTATCTCTATTGCTGCTTTGTTTATCTCATAGTTTTCCATCAAATTAGTTGCATTTTTTATTGTTGAATTAAGTCTTGAAAGGATAAATCTTTCCTCTTCAGAGAGGCTTCCTTTGAAATCTTCAAGGCTTGAATTATAAGGATTAAAGCCGGACAATTGAACATTCTCAAGCAATAGATTATGGAGATTCCAAAGTATGCTCAGGTTAGAAAACTTTACCTTTAAATCATCAAAGTTGTAATTGAAATCCAGGCCGGGATTAGACGATGCTATTGAGAGATAACGCCAAACATCGGCACCGTATACATCAACAACTTCATCTGGAGAGATATAATTCTGCTGGCTCTTTGACATCTTCCTGCCCTGAGCATCCTGTACAAATCCGTGCATATAGACATTTTTGAACGGTGCAACATCAAAGGCAATCTCGCTACATATCATCAACAGGTTAAACCAGCCTCTAATCTGATCTTTTCCTTCAATAATGAAGTCTGCCGGGAAGTAATGCTCAAATAAATCCTGCCGTTGTGGGAAATCAAGACAGTTCCAACTTGCAGAGCCTGAATCAACCCACACATCAAGGACATCCGGAATTCTTTTCATATCTCCGCCGCAGGAACATTTAAGCTTAACCTCATCTATATGTGGCCTATGGAGGTCTGGAATTGACTCTAAGCCAGATTCTTTAAGAAGTTCCTCATAAGAGCCGATAATCTTTATATTGCCACATTTCTCACATTTCCAGATTGGAAGCGGTGTTCCCCAGAATCTTTGTCGGGTTATAGTATTGTCTTTCAGATTACTAAGCCATGAATCAAACCAGTTTTTTCCTGCCCAATCAGGCGTCCAATTAACTGCTTCATTATCTTTTCTTAGCTTATCTTTAATTTGTTCTATCCTGAAAAACCATTGTGTAGTCTTTCTATAGATTACAGGAGAATGACAACGCCAGCAATGTGCATAATCGTGTTCTATTGGAGAGATGGCAACGAGAGCTCCTGCTTCTTTAAGAGCTTCAATGAATTTTTTGTCATCTTTAATGGCAACTAGTCCTGCAAATCTTCCCATGCTGTCATTAAATATTCCATACTCATTAACTTCGTTAAAAGGAGGAAGGTTGTTCTCTCTTCCTACTTCATAATCCTCAGGGCCACAGCCGGGGGCAAGATGAACGAGCCCTGTTCCTGATGATAGATCAACATATTGTTCGCTAAGAACAACTGTGTGAAGTTTTGGATATTCTTCTTTTAGTTCTTTGAAAAAATGGATATCGGAAGCAAGGGGATGCTCGTATTCAATACCTTCCAGCTCTTTGCCTTTTAAAATTCTTCTTTCAACGAAATCCTTCTCTGCAATCATCCTTATAACTCCGCCAGAAAGAGCTCTTGCCACAATCCAGATTTCATTGCCAAGATCTGCTTCTATGTAATCTATTTCCGGATGAACCATTACTCCCAAGTTAAATGGAATTGTCCAAGGAGTTGTTGTCCAGATAACAAGATATTTGTTTTTTGATCCTTTTATTTTGAATTTCACGAATATTGAATCTGACTTTACCTTTTTGTATTCAAGCTCATGCTTCGCAAGGGCTGTACCACAGCTTGGACACCATGTCATCGTCTTTTCTCCTTCATAGAGCATTCCTTTTTCATGTGCCTTTTTTACGAGCCACCATACTCCGGAAATGTATGAATTTGATGCTGTTCTATATGGATTCTCAAAATCCATCCAGACACCGAGCTTCTCAAAATCCTTGTTCATCTGATCAAGATTTTTGTTTGAATGTTCTTTGCATTGCTCAATGAATTTAGCAATGCCGTATTTTATTATGTCATCTTTATTTTTCAGGCCAAGATTCTTAGAAACGCTGTTTTCAATAGGAAGACCATGCATATCATAACCTGCTCTGTCCCACACTTCATAACCCTGCATTCTCTTATACCTAAGAACAACATCTTTCATTGATTTATTCCAGGCAGTGCCGAGATGAATAGTTCCTGTTGTATAAGGAGGACCATCTAAAAAATAGAACTTTTGTTTTTCTTTCCCCTTTTCCTTGGCCTTTTTGTATATCTCTTTTTTTTGCCAGTACTCAGAGATTTCTTTTTGGATTTCAGTTGGCTTGTATCGGGACATTTTGAGAAAGAAGAACAGAAGTCTTTATAAAAGTTTTTGTAAAAAGAATTATTTCAACACATCATACAACTCCTTGTTTAGAACAATCTTGTTTATTTTTCCCAGTTTCTCTTTATGAATAATTCCCTTTTGCTCAAGGTTAAGAAGAATTCTGTGAGTTTTGACCTTATTAAGGCTTGGCAAATGAGACAATTCGTATTGCTGCACAGATCCTCCTTTTTCAAGAAGAGTTTCAATCACTTTTCTTTCTTCTGGCTTAAGAAAATTAAGAATGATCTTAGCATTATTTTTTAACGAATGTTCCTTCTGAATTAATTTATCTGAAAGAATGTAATAAACAAGAATTCCAATAAATAGTCCTACAAATGCAATGAAAGGCAAGAGATGGTAGCTATGAAATTTTACCTCTGTAGCTCTTCGTTGCTCCATTAAACTAATAATTTCTTCAACAGAAAGATTTTCAAGGTCTTCAGGATTCAGCCTGGATTCCTTTCTAATGTCATGGCGATAATCAAAATACAAGCTGATAGATATTATCAATAATATGAAGGAGATTGTGATTCCTATTCCAATGATTATTTTTCTGTCTTTGTTCATTGCCATTGTTCATGAACATATTGGAAAGGATATATAAAAATTTCTATGGTTTCCTTGTTTTGAAACTGAGTTTCATAATTTATTCCAATAGTTTCAACAAGTAATATGTATGGTTTCATTCTATGATACTTCTGGTTGGAACAAAAAAGATTTCAACCGGAGGTAAAAAATGAAAAAAACAAGAATATTTGGGATACTGGCAATCCTTGTTGTTGGATTATTTGCAACAGCGGGTATTGCTAGTGCATACAGAGGGGATCCGTCTGTGAATGGCCCATACTGTAGCGAAGAAAGACATGAAGCAATGCAGAATGCATTTGAGTCAGAAGACTACGATGCCTGGTATGCTCTGATGACAGAAGATGGAAGGCATCCAAGAGTTGTAGATTTGGTAAGTGAAGAGAATTTTGCAATATTTGCCCAAGCCCATGAAGCCTTGAAAAATGGAGATTATGAAAAAGCAGCAGAGCTAAAAGCAGAGATCGGCTTAAACAGCGGCAATGGTCCAAAGGATGGATCTGGTTATGGCAAGGCATTTGGAAGGGTCAATGGACAGAATTCCGGATTAAGACAGATGTAAGAAAAAATTTTTTTATTTTTTTTATTTTTTTATTTTAACAAAGGAGGTTAAAATGGCATACGGACATGGAATGATATATATGATTATTGCACAGGTAATATTTTTTATAGTTACAATTAGCTTGATGATATGGTTTATTAGAAATTCAAATCAGAAAGTTATTGATCCGAAGGAGATCCTTGACAGGAGATTAGCATCTGGTGATATTGATAAGAAGGAATATAATTCATTGTTGAAACTGATGAATCGTTAGAAAGAAATGAATACAGAATTAGAAAAAAGACTTTATTATTTAAATCAACTTATCTTCATTCCTGATGCAATATCTCTTTGGTTTTCTTAATGACTAAATGAACTTTTCTCAAATCATTAAATTTTTCAAAAACAATCGGAACATTAAAAGTTCTAAAATAAGAATGCGTTTCTTCTCCATTTTTCAAAAAAGCATTTACATCATCTAATTCAGCATGAAGCTCAGATAAATTCCCTAAATCATCGGAGATTTCTTTCATCTGCTCAATGGTTAAGTTTTTTGCATGTCCGGGGTCTAATGCAAGTTTCAAATTTTTATGATTCTCAAAAGTATTTTTTAGATTCTCTAAACAGAAGATCTCAGAAAATTCTGGTTTAATATTTTCTAATGCAAATGGAAAATCTGTTTCATCTAAAATTGAAAGGTCTTCAACTAAGTCTGGATGAACAATAATATATTTGGCATTCAATTGTTTAGCTAATTTAACCAATTTTTTTATTTCTTCTCTCCCGAGTTTGCACAGATTGTAACCTTCATTAACAAAGAATGGAGAATGAATTATTACTTCTTTAGATGATAAAAATTCCTTATTCTCTTCACTAACAGGAATATCTAACATAAATAATCTTGAAAGCAGGATTTCCACTATTTCAACATTCCATCTGGAGATGTGGCTTATACTTCTATTAATCTCTTCTTCCTCGTAAAATTTATAGAAGATTCCCGTTGAAATTCCTATTTTGTTCATTTTAATTCTTTTATCATGAATCAGTAATATTTTTTCAAAAGATTATAAAATTCTTCAACATTTGGAATATTCTTAATAACTAATTCAGAACTAAAGCCTCCAATGGTGTTTACTTTAATAGTTCCATTCCTGAACATCTTGTTAAATACTCCATAATGGTAAGCAAGATGATCTATCTTGTTGAATACAACAGACTTCTGTTTTTTGTATAATATTCCTGACTTTGCAACGACCCTATAGGGTTGTATTAAATACGATTTAACTTTTACAGACCAAATGACTAAAAGAGCAATTATTGCTATGATTGCAATAACAACAACTGGAAAGAAGATTATTGCCGGAATTGCAAACAAACATAAAATGAGCAAGCCTGCTAAAGAGTTTGCTAAATCAGGCTTTGATACTAAAATTGATTTTTGAACATAGCTTTGAATGTTTTGTTCCATCTGTTTTATTTGCTTGGCGGTTGGTCTTATGTAGAATATCATATCAATTAATTCATCTTTTGTATCTATATTTTCTATATAATTAATTTTAAAAAAATTTTGACGTAATATCCTATAAAGATCTAAAATGCTTAATGAGCTTCTGTCATCTTGAACAAGTTGCTCTCCAGCGACATTAAATTTAATTGTGCCGAATTTGGAAAATGGGTATTTTACTATAGTTATATCTTTTATATTATCATATAAAGCAAAAGAGTGTTCAACAAAGAAGATTCCTTTTCTAAGATAGATAAAATCTTTGTAAAAAGTTAGTTTTGATCTATTGTAATAAACTGATTTGTAAATTGCTATTATTACATACAATAATACGATGATTCCGATTGGAATCAAAAACAATTTAGTATAAAGAAGTGAACCAATAACAGATCCTAAGAGAACAAAAAGGGATAAAATTGTAAAGAGAAAGGACGATTTAAACATCTCAGAGACCTTAAATTTGGAATTCATATTGTAAAGTACTTCCTGATTTCTCATTCCAAATCTTTCTAAAATAAAATCATAAAGCTCAGGGGTTTTCTTAATATTTTTGAACTTGATATTTCCATTAGTTCCGATTGACCAGAAATTGATGCTGCAGGTATTGAACCAGTTATCAATAAAGTTCTCTTCAAAAACAACTGCCATGATTTTGTCATCAGAAAATTCAATGTTTCTTCTAGACAAGAATGTATATCTTTTTTCAACACTATTGCTTTTTACTAAATACCTTGTTGCCATCATCCTTATAAACCTGCGAACTAAAAAGAATATCCCAAGAATCACAAAAGGAATTAAAGGAAAGATAAAGAAAAGAAGTAAAAAGCCTCCAAACATGATGAATAAAATGGCAAAGACAAGAATAAGCAAAGTAATGAGGAAAACCAAAGGAACAAGAGTCCTGGCTTTATCCATTCTGTATTCTGCCAGAATGTCATTATCAGTAGGTTGAGCTTTGTAAGATGATTGCGATCGAACCTTTTCTTTTAATACAGCTTTTTTTTGTTTTTCTTCTCTAACAAGAGAATCTGATTTTGATATCAATCTGTCAATATTTTCTACTAATTTTGGACCATTTTTAAGATTTTTGAAATGAATCTCCTGTCCAGAACCCTGACAACTGATTCTTATATCATGAAGACCAAAAATCCTTTCAATAAATGTTTGAGTTAATGTTGAATCAGATAGATTTTCTATTGGAACAAAAGAGTAATTTTTTGATAAAAAGCCCTCGTTGTATGTAATTGTGTCTGAATAAAGATTATAGACTCTGTTCTTTAAGTCCAAGAAATTAAAAATCGCAAATAAAAATAATCCCAACAGGATCAAGACTCCAACTGCGATAATTGAAACAATGTGTGAATAAAAGAAATCAGAATATTCTACCAAGTTTGCAATTGATGCAAGGGCTATTAAAAAAATAAGAAACAATACAGATCCAAAGTTTTTTAATACTTCAAAGATGATTCCAAGAGTAGCTGGGCTCTCTTGTTCAATAAGCTTTGATTTGGTGAGCTTAAATCCATTATGTCTCATCAATCTCTCAATAAACTCATAGACTTCTTTTGGATTATCTAATGACAATAAAGAAATTTCTGTAATGCCTGTGCCAGCTGATTCAATTCTAATATCTCCAGTGTGAAATAATTTATTCTCTAAAAAAGGCAGACTCAATGTTACATGGGTAATATTTCTAACTATTAACTCAACCTCATGGTCAAAAAATATTCCTCCAGATTTGCGAATGATTTTATTGGGAAGAAAGATGTATTTTTCTTTTTTATATTGAACAGAAAGAGAGATATATGAAAAGATTTCCAAAAAGATAAAAGCAATTACAAAGTATAAATAATGAACAGGGAAAAAATGGTTTGTTACAAAATAGAGTATTATAAAGAGTATTAAGAAGAAGATGAATCTTTTAGCGAACATAAATGTTACAAATGCTCTTTTGTTTGGCTTTAATTCATAACTTTCAGGCATACTTGATTTTAAACAATCTGTTATTTAAAGGTTATTATTAAAATGTTGAAAGAATCATCTTTCTTAAAACTTTCCGATGATGTAATTATTAAGGGTTCTGCCTTTCTTGGCTTCTTTCTCTTCCATCTCTGAATAGCTGAAATAAGCTAAATCAGGAAATTGGATTAAAAAGTAATTCATTAGGATGTATTCAAGCTCTAGTTCGTTAAGTTTTCTTAGTTTTTTGCTGTAAACAAAACTGCCATCTTTTGATGTTGTGATTGAAGGACTTATGATAAAGGTGCGGTAACGCAGAACATTTGATATCTGTGTCAAGGTTGAAGAAGGAATAGGAAATACTGTATCGTTGATTACATCATTTGAAAACAAGGGATGCCTTTTGCATCTTTCTTTAGCTTTTTCATTGAGTTTTCTTGCAATTGTATGATACAATGCTATCTGAGAGCTGTCAACTATTTTGCAAAGACTTCTTTTTGGGTTCTTGCTACGACTTTGGATGCTTTTATCATAGAGATAGATAGGAGAGGTGCTTTCTCCGTTGAAATTACGCCAAAAGGAATAAGAAATATTTTTATTGAGCTCGTTTAAGTCTGCTAGTTCATCTGGTTTTAGATTGCAATAGCTCTTTAAAACTGGCAGAGAATCTAGGCTAACATTATAAACTAAATCGTCTAAATTTTTTGATTTTAATTTGTAGTAGTATTCCTTTGATGGAACCTTACCTGTTATAGTATTATTGTATGCCTTAATGCCTTTTGAGTGCAGTTCTATCTTTTCAGAGAGATAGGGATGAGAGGCAATGGCAAGGCCTTGCTCGCTCTGCGTCAAATATGTCCTAAAATAATTTCCCTTATGGCCTTTAACCTTGAAGCCTAAGAAGAGCTTGCCTTTCTTTCTTTGATCTTTTGCGTATTCAAGCGCTGATCTGTAAAGCCTTGAAGGCGATAGTTCTTCTTTAAGAGAAAACCATGATGTTAAAGATTCAGGCAATTCCCTTTCATGGAGGGGCTCTGATGAAGATTCATTAATTTTCTCTATAACACCTTTTGAATATAATTTTAGAGTTGTAAATGGATTGCGGATTGATTCTTTGTAATCTATTTTTGATTTTTGTTTGAATCCTAAAGAAGGCATTAGCATTCTTGCAATTTCCTTTAATGAATCCTCTGAAGCAAGGGATGCTACCTGATACGATAAAGGGATTTCGTCATCTTCAGCTTGGATGTTTTCTATGCTTTTATTTGCTAATGTCTGGGCAACCTTTCTTTCAAGATCTTCAGATGTTATATCAGGATCATGATAAAGGATATTATTCAGAGGATATGGGAATGCATATGACTCTGGAAGGATTTTTATCTCTCTTCCTTCAAGGATTTCGCTTGGTGAAGAGATTTCTTTTATTATGCCTAATGCTTTCATCTCTTCAATGCTTTTCTTACTAAGTTTTTCAAAAGAATATCCTTTATTTTTTGAATAAGAAAGGATAAGTTTGGATAAAGATGGGGATGTGCTTTGAGCAAGGATTGTTTTGCTGTTTATTAGCATTTTTTTATATGAGCTTGCTGAGTTTAAAAGGATTTATTGCTTT
>JASGME010000019.1 GCA_030156615.1 Candidatus Woesearchaeota archaeon
TCAAATTCCTTTTCTCTTCTTTCCAATTCCTTATCCAGTTTAGGATCAAATGCCATAATCATTCACCAATAGTTCCGCAATACAATTCCTTTTTATAACTTTCTATAAAATTCATTTTAGAAAATAGATAAATTTAATTAAATCTAAACAATTAAATAGAAATCTCTTAAAAATACTTATGAATGTGATAAAGATGGAAGGAAAACTGATTGTCATTGAAGGAATAGACGGAACGGGCAAGAAGACTCAATCAAATCTTCTTATTAAACATCTCAATGAAGAAGGATACAAAACAGCATACTTTGATTTTCCAAGATACGATAACCCAAGCTCTTGGGCAATAAAAGAATTTTTAAATGGAAACTTAGGCGAGTTAAATCAACTCAACCCAAAAATAATATCAATTTTATTCGCATTTGACAGATTCTGCGCCTCTAATGAAATAAAAGAAGCATTAAATCAAGGAAAGATTGCAATTGCAAATCGCTATACAACCTCAAATATGGGACATCAGGCAGCCCAGATAAAGAATAAAGAAGAAAAAGAGAAATTCTTGGAATGGCTTGAGAACTTAGAGTATAAGGTATACAATTTGCCTAAACCTAATAAGGTAATATTGCTTTATATGAATCCCGATATTGCACAGCAATTAATTGAAAAAAGAGAGATAGAAGGAAAAGAAACTAAAGGCAACAAAGGAAAATCAAGGGATTTATTGGAAAGGAATAAAGAACATCTTGTAGCAGCTCAAGAAACATACCTATATGTAGCGAAGAAATACAAATGGAACATAGTGAATTGCAGTCCAAATGGAAAATTAAGAAGCCAGAATGAAATTCATCAAGAAATATTGAGAATTGTAAAAGAATTTATTTAAATTAAAATCAATCCAATCTTTTAATCAAATATTAATCTGATATTATTGTTAGTAAAATTTCTCTATTAGCTCTAGGACCATCAAATTCACAGAAGACAATCCTTTGCCATCTTCCCAAATTGATATCGTTATTTGTTATAGGCACGCATAATGAAGAGCCAATCATAGAAGATTTTATATGAGCATCTCCGTTAGAATCAATCACATCATGCTTCCAAATCCCTTGCGGAATTCTTTTCCTTAGAAAGCCAATAAAATCATCAGAGAGATTTGGATCATAATTCTCATTGATAATTATCGCAGCGCTTGAATGCCTAACAAAAATATTACATATTCCCTCTTTTACCCCTGATTTCTTTACCTTCTCTTCAACATCTTTAGTAATATCAACTAATTCCTCTCTTTTTTTAGTAGAAATAAGAATCTTATCCTGCATCTTAATCAAAAGCATAATATCGTAATTATTTAAAAATGTTTTCAATAAAAAATCTATAAGGTGATATAAATGCCCGGTTCGGGATTTGAACCCGAGTCATCGCCTCGAGAGGGCGATATGATTGGCCGGACTACACCAACCGGGCATAGCAGGAAGGTCTTTAGTTTAGTTTTTAAAGATTTTGCTTAGATTTAAAAAGAAATTAAAAAATTAATAAAATAAAAACAAAAAAAGAATCAGCTCTTCCAAAGGCCATGAATGTTGCAGAAAGCCCTTGCCTCAATCCCTTCCTCTTCGCATCTGAAATAAGCTACCGGCCTGTCTGTATAAGAAAGATGTCTTGTTTGCAAAACTCTGCCATCCTTAACAAGCTCAATAAATTCAATAAAATGCTTTTCTTCCATAGGATGTTCAACCTTGCCAACGACAACCTTAACAAGATCTCCATCTCTTTCTATTATCGGCTTATGTTTCTCTGTTCCTTCCTCTTTGGATTTTACCTCAAGTAATCTCATCGGCTGACCACAACAAACCAATTCTCCAGCCCCTTCATTCACAACCTCTACTACATTCCCACAGATTTCACACTTGTATATTTGATTTCTTTTTGTCATAGGAAAAAAGAAGAGCAAAAGGTTAATAAGCCTTTTGGAATAAAGAAATTTTAATCATCAATATTTTAAAAGTCTCTCAAAGTTTTTTTGAATAATATTCTCAATCTCTAACTCATTCATCCCCTTTATCTCAGCAATCTTCTTAATGGAATATGAAACATTCCAAGGATAATTCACCTCATCAGGAAAAGGAGCAAGAAAAGGCGAATCTGTTTCAGTCAGAAGTTGCTCAATCGGAGTCATCTCTATAATCATCTGAAAATGAGTACTTCTAATAACATTAGGCGGAATGGAAAAAAACCATCCGTTTTCAATTCCTCTCTTAACAAGATTCTTCTTCCCTGAAAAGCAATGCAGAACAACATGATTTTTCTTTAAATTCCTATGGGACTCAAGAATATCAACAACCTGACTCTCAGCTTTCCTAGTATGAATAACCATAGGAAGATTATTACTTATTGACAATTCAATAAACCTTTCAAAATAATTTTTTTGAAGACTAAACTCAGAACAACCAAAATCAAGCCCTATTTCAGATAATGCTTTAGCAGATTCAATATTATTCAAAATAAATTCATAACATTTCTCACTTTCAACAGGATTTTTAGCAATGCTCTCAGGATGTAATCCAAACCCAGGAAGAATCAAATCAGGATAACTTTTCGCAGCTCTTAATACAAACTCATTTGATTTCAAATCAATACCCGCAGCTAAAATGCCCTGCATATTTCTCTTTAAGGCTTCATCAACAAGTTGATTCAAAGAAATTCCATACAATTCATCAAACTCTAAATGAGCATGCACATCGTAAAGCATTATCTTCTTCTCCACAAAATTTTATTCAAAATTAAAGGCTAATTATTTCAATCTTTCAATTATTGCTTTTTTATCATTATTCAAAGCCCTTTGACAATCAGAACAAATCCAGTGCAATTTTCCATTATCATCCTTAAAAGTTGTTCCCTTGTATTTATTAAGAAAAATCCTTTCAATATTATTCCCACATATCTCACATTTCATAACTAAGAGTCATCTTAATTAAGAATAAAAAGCTTTTGGTATGATTTATAAAGAAAAAAGAAAGTTTTAAAAAGGACAAATTCTATGAAGAAAAAGGGGTGGTTGAAACGGAACAAGCGCAACAATACAAGAATGTAGATTCAGCCAGAGAATTCTTAGATAAATATTCCAAAAACAACAACAAATTAAAAAAAAGGATAAAACAATTTAGAGAACATCCAAAAGAAACAGCCTTTATAGATTCTGCACTATTTATCACAAGAAATATTCCCAATGGATTAGAAAAGGTTCTTAAGGGAATAAAGAAGTTTGATAAAAACGACTCTGGATTATCCCAGATAATAGATTGGACATTAGAGCATAGAGACGGACCATATACAATGTTTGAAAGACTCTTTAACTCAGACAAAGATTATGTAAAAACCTTCATCTATAACTTTATGCTTGGTACAGGAGTTGACTGGATTAACGAATCCAAAAAGGCAAAAGAGGAAGGCAGATTTCAACCACCCTTTGCCCTCCTAATAAATCCAAGCTGGCGTTGCAATTTAGACTGCTCCATCTGCTGGGCTAAAAGCTATCTTAATGATAAAAATGAAGATATTAGGAAGACATACAACAAAAAAGACATCGCAATTGATATGGAACCTGAATTCTTAGATGATATAATAACTCAGGCAGAAGAAATGGGCACACATTTCTTTACTCTTTTAGGTGGAGAACCAAGCCTCTTACTCAGAAGACCCGGATACAGAGAAGTTTTATTGAACCATCCAAAAAGCGAATTTCAGTTTTTCACAAATGCAACTACTATTGATGATTATACAATTGATTATCTTAATATAAACAAAAACATGATTCCAGTAATAAGTATTGATGGCAATGAAGAAGAAACAGATGCAATAAGAGGAAAAGGTTCATACAAGAAAGTTGTTAATGGAATGGAACGTTTAAAAGAAGAAAAAATTCCTTATGGGGTTTCACTAGTTCTTACTAATAAAAACTACGAAACTTTAACAGACAATAAATTTTACGACTGGCTTATCGATAAAGGAGCAATCTTCAGCTGGACATTTGTATGTATGCCTGCCGGTATGGATCCTTCAATTAAAGATATGCCTAAAGCAGAACAGAGACTTAATTACGGTAAATTCATTAAAAAATACAGGGAAGAGAATCCGCTGTTTGCAATGGATTTCTGGAATGATGCTCCTGCTGTGAATGGATGTATTGCTGCTCGAAAATATGCTCAAGTTATTCCTAATGGAGATGTAGAACCCTGTGTTTTTGCCCACTTCTCAGGAGGTAATCTCCATGAGAAATCTCTTAAAGATATTTGGGAAAACTCTCCATTATTTAATGCAATAAGACTTAGACAACCAATAGATAACAATCTTCTATTACCATGTATGATAATAGATCATCCAGATATCCTAAGAGATCACTATCAGAAATATAAGCCAAAGGTTACTGATTTTACCTCTCAAAAGATAATAGAAGAACTTGCATATGCCCTTGATGAATACTCTAAAGAAGTTAGAAAACAGTTTGATGAATATTGGTATAGAACAGAAAAGTGGAATCAATATAAAAATTTTATAGAAGAAGAAAAGAAAGGAACTACAGAAGGCTTTGACAGAATTTGGTTTGAAAATCTTCCAGAAGAAGAAAAGAATAAAGTATTGAAAGAGTTAGAAGAAAAAGCTCGTCAATATTATTCTGAAAATAAAGCAAAAACTTAAAGATAAAACAAAAATAAAACAATTTAAATAGTTTAGAGAGTTAAAAGAGGAAATAAAATGCTGATACTTGATAAAATACCAAAAAAAACTACGATAATAGACGGTCTGCCAGGTGTTGGAGTGGTTTCAACTATCGTTACAGAATATCTAATAGAAAGTCTAAATGCTAAGCTAATTGGAGAAATAATTATTGAAGATCTGCCTCCCATTGTTGCTATCCACAACAAAGAGGTAGTTAGGCCATTTGGCATATTTTATTCTGAAGAAAAGAACATTCTGCTGTTGCATGGCCTCACAACCCCAGAAGGACATGAATGGCAATTGAGTGAAGAAATCATAAGACTTGCTATGAAAACAAAAGCTCGTCATATATTAACTATTGATGGTGTTCCAGCAAGAGAAGAAAAAGAACCAAGAACATATTTCTATACTACTGATAAAGAACATAAAATTGAGCTTGAAAAATCTGGTTCAAAACCAATAAACAACGGCATCGTCTTTGGAGTAACCTCTTTTTTACTCATAAAGAATCAAAAGATTCCTCATACATGCCTGTTTGCTGAAACACAACTTGGTTTGCCTGATAGCAGGAGTGCTTCGTCATTAATAAATGAATTGAATAAGATATTGAAAATAGATATCGACGCAACACCACTAATTAAGAAATCAGAAGCTTTTGAGAAAAAATTAAAAGAAATAATATCAAACGCAAAGAATGCAACAGAATTCAAAAAACAGAAATCTATGAACTATGTTGGATAGATTAAATACAGAAAAAGAGATAAATAAAGGAAAATCATATAAAGAAGAATAAATAACAAGAGAAAACAGGCATATGAAAATTCTCATAATTACCGCTTTTGTTGAAGGAGCGGGAGGAGGAACAGGGAGAGTTGCCTACGACATGGCAAAGGCATTCTCCAATGAGCATGAGGTAGCTCTGGTTTGTCCTAATGAAAAAACAGGTATTATCAGAAAAGAAGGAAATTTAACAATATACGGAATAAAAAGCGTTACCGTCCAGAAAAACAAAGATTTGTCTTTCTCGTGGTGGTCTCCAAAGGAAAAAAAGGAATTCTACAATTTTATAGAAGAATTCTCACCTGACGTAATACATTCTCATCAACCGATTAATATTGACACAGTTGCATTAAAATATGCTACAAAACATTCAATCCCTTTCTTCTATACAGGTCATATCTTGCCTTCCCAAGCTCTTGTTTTCTTTCTCCCGGGGAAGATTGCAAAACCAATTAACAATCTATTAAGCAAATCAATCTTAAAATCATATTTCAAGGCATATCTTGATTACTGCGATGGCATTGTTGCCCTCAACAAATCATCTTATGAGGATCACAAAAACATTATATCATCTCAAAAACTCCATATAATCCAGAATGGAAAAGATTTAAGAAAATTCTATAAAGGAAATTTCCCTAAAATAGAAGAAAAAAAGAAGAAACTTCTATTTGTCGGCTATCTCTCAAAAAGAAAGAATCAGGAATTCTTAATAGATGTAATGAAATACCTACCTGAAGACGAATTTGAACTAAATTTAGTTGGTCCTACTCTAAGCTCACAATACTTAAAAAATGTAAAAGAAAAGATTGAGGAATCTAAGTTAAAAAACATAAATATAATAGGTGCAGTAAATTATGAAAAAATTCCAGAATATTACAAAGAAAGTCATATATTCGTTTCAGCAGCTACCCTAGAAGTTCAAAGCTTAGTAATCATAGAAGCTCTTTCCTCAGGAACCCCAGTAGTTGGATTATCAAACGAAACAATTGATGATGTAATTAAAAATGGAAAAAACGGATATAAGCTACCAAAAGATGCTAGTCCAAAAGAATTTGCCGAGAGAATCATGAAAATTGCCTCACTCGATCAACAAAACTATGAAAAGATGTGCAAAAATGCTTATGAAAGTTCAAAAGTTTTTGACTGGGACAATGTAATTGAGAAGACAATACAAATGTATCAGGAAGCGAAAAAAGAGCACTTAGAGAAAAAAAGAAGAGAATTATTAAGATTAAATGCAATTGAGGGAGCAAACGAAGCCTTTTATTCATCTGCTTACCTCGTTGCAGCTTCATTCGTTCTATTCAAAAAAGCTCTGACTAAACAAAGAATCAAATTTAGAAGAAGACATCAATTAACT
Organism: Candidatus Woesearchaeota archaeon; assembly: GCA_030156615.1. GTDB lineage: Archaea > Nanobdellota > Nanobdellia > Woesearchaeales > UBA119 > UBA119. The sequence continues at coordinate 6,851 of JASGME010000019.1, forward strand.
TAAAATTAACAAAATCACACATTTATATGAAATGCTCAATATGAGCAAAATATAAAAGCAATGCATAATTTGAGTTGGATAATCACAATAGTAGATCCTAGTATTGTTTTAATTCAAATAGCAGAGAAAATTAAAGCTCTCATTTCTCGAATAAAAGAGGAAGAATTACCTGCTACGAAGCATTTGGAGAGACCAGAACTTATTGATGAAGCAAATAGAATATACAAAGAAGAAAGAATAAAAGGATCTTTTGTTCTATTGAATAAAATAAGGCTTCTATTGAAAGATTGGAGCAATATGTAAAAGAACAACAGAAAAATCATTAACTCTCACTTTTTACACTAAAATCAAAAAAATAAAAAAAGAATAAGCGTACACTACAATATGTATTTTATATAATAAAGAATAAAAACTAAATGAATAAAAAGAAGCTAAACAAAATATAAATTAAAAAATATTCTTTAAAAAGCACATATTGACAATTAATTAAAACAAATAAGAAAAAACTAAAAGAAATTATAATAATCGAGACAATATAAAAATCAAGATTTAATTATCTTTAATCACATTAATCATATTACGATTCTTAGAATTTGCCATGACAAAAAGTTCATTATCTATAATCGGCTCAAAATCTCCTTTAATTAATTCTCCCTTATAAGAGATAAATCCAATATAAACAGGATTCTTTATGATATGATAAAATGTGGATACAGGAATATTATGCCTTAAACAAATTGAAACATAATTCTCTCCCTTTGCCCTGCTCTCAAAGATATCTCTCACTTTTTTAGCCTCTTTCTCATCGATTAAGAGCTTTTTATCGACAAACTTATATCCTAAAGGAGGCCTTGCGAAATACTCCCTTGAATCAATCTTCTTACCAAAAGCCAAAGAAACCCTTTCTGCAACCATTCCTCGTTCAAGTTCAGCAAAAACGCCAATGATCTGCATAAAAGCATTTCCAACAGCACTGGTAGTATCAATCGGCTCTGTCGCAGAAATAAAATTTATACCAAGACTTTTGAATTCATCAAGCAATGTTATTAAATCCTTTAGATTCCTTGAAAATCTATCAATCTTATAAACTAAGACATTAGCAAAACAACCTTTATTAGCATCAGAAAGCATTTCCTGAAACATAGGTCTCTTCATACTCCCAGCACTAAATCCCTCATCAGCATATATATTTGTAACAACTAAATCCTTAGCCTTAGCAAAAGCAATCAATCTATCTTTCTGCGCTTCAACAGAGATGCCCTCTCTTGCTTGCTCTTCAGTTGAAACTCTTACATAAATAGCCACACTGTTTTTTGGTGGATCCTGCTTAGAAAAGCCACTCTTTGAGCTATTTTTTGCCATTTTCATTCCAATATGGGTTCCCTTATTGGAAAAATTCTCAAAAATCATATATAAAACTTTCTATTTTTCGGATTTTTTGGAGTTTTAATGATTTAAATTATTCTTGAAAATATATTTTTAAGAAGCATTAAAAGTTAATAAGATAAATTAAAAGTTATTGATGTTTTAAAAAATATATTTTAAAATAATAAAAAGAAAAAATAAAACAAAAAAATTGCAAATTAAAAGGATCAGATTGAATTAATTAAGAAATCGAATCAAAATAATAAACTAATAATAAAATAAAACAGAAAGATGAAAAAATGAACTTGAAGATTGAACAAACAATTAAACAAATGAAAAAAATAATTAACAATTGTTACTTCAAAATTTTGTTTTTATGTGTTTTCTTGAGCATTGTAAAAAGATATAAGAAAAAACTAAAAAGTATTAAGCTTGTTTAATATCTATAAAACAAAGTAGGAATTTGCGCAGCCATGTTTAATGATTTATTTTAGAAAGAATATTTTAAAATATACATATTCAAGAATTCAGAATGTCAAAATCTGAAAAATTGAAAAGTGAGAAAAAAGTGAGGATAAAAAAATAAACTAAGGCAGAACGTAAATATTAAATAAAGATGAAAATTCTTAGAACTCTATAAGATTGTATAAAGAGTTAAAAATGAAAAGCGATGATGAAAAAATAGAGAATATAGAGGAGAATAATGAAGAAGAGAAAGTCTTAATAAAAAAGAAAACTGTGCCAAGCTCTCATTATGGCTGGTTTCCTGATAAAAGACCTATTTCTGAGTTGATGAATTATGGCATTGTTATAATTGATAAGCCAGCTGGTCCAACATCACATCAGGTGAGCGAATATGTGAAGAATATTTTGAATGTGAGGAAAGCAGGTCATACAGGAACATTAGATCCAAAGGTTACAGGGGTATTGCCCGTCTTGATTAATAAATCAACTAAGCTTGCATCAATCTTGCTCGGTTCTGATAAAGAATACATTGGAATAATGCATTTGCATAAAGATATTCCTCAATATCTTATTTATAATGTTACAGAAGAATTCGTTGGGAAGATTAAACAGATTCCTCCATTAAAATCTGCTGTAAAAAGAAGAGAGAGAACAAGAACAATATACTACTTTAAGATTTTAGAAATTGATGGGAGAGATGTTCTTTTCAAGGTTGGCACGCAGGGTGGCACATATATAAGAAAACTTGTTCATGATATTGGAGAAAAATTGGGCTGTGGAGCTCATATGAGCGAACTTAGAAGAACTAAAGCAGGTGGCTTTTCTGAAGAGTCTAATATGATAACTCTTCAAACACTTGAAGATGCAAAATATTATTATGATGAGGAAGGGAAAGAGAATTTTTTGAGGTATTGTATCCAACCAGTTGAATCTGCATTAAAATCAATAAAGAAAATTTGGGTTTTGGATGGAGCAGTAAATTCAATTTGTCATGGGGCTCCACTTGCAATTCCCGGTGTTTATAAGCTAGATGATTCTATTATTAAGGGGGAAAGGATTGCATTGCTAACGGCAAAAGGTGAGCTAATAGGCATCGGAGAAAGCACAATGAGTTCAAAAGAAATCATAATGAATAATACAGGGATATGTGCTAAGATAGATAGTGTAATCTTGAAAGAGGAAGTTTATCCAAGCGTGATTTAAATCAGAAAATAATTTCGTTCAAAATCAGTTAAATTTAAATATTTAATTATTAATGTTCAACTATCAATTAGCTTTTTATTAATTTTAGGAATGCTGGGGGATTATTATGAATAACAAAAATAAAAACAAGATTTTAAAATCAACATGTTTTATTCTCGGGATGATTTTTGTCCTATTTTCTTTTGAGATTGTTGTAGCTCAAACGGTTGACTCTGAGGCAAATAATCAAAACGATTCGGTTGAGATAAACAAGCCAATGTATGAAATAAGGATTGTAGAGGAAGAAAACATCATAACGGCTGATGAAACTGCTATATTTAAGGTAGAAGTAACGAGCAAAAATAATCTTGAAGATACTTTAAATGTTCAGTTAGGGATGAACAATCTTTGGTTCTCAAATATATTGCCAACTAGAGTTGAATTCAATGGACTTGATTTTGAAGGAAAGGAGACAAAGAGCTTTGAGGTTCAGTTAAAACCTGTCAGATTTTTAGAAAGCGGAATATACAGCATTGAACTTAGATTTGAATCAGAGAATTATGATTTTCAGGACAGAATTATCTTTCATGTTTATTATAATGTAATTCCTATGAATAGAAGTTATGAGACGCTATTAAAGATAGTAGATGTAGATTATCCAGAAAATCTTGACCCAAGAAATCCTTTAAGAATAGAAGTGAAATTAAGCAATTATTTTCCTAGTATTGAGACAGACCTTGTATTAAGAGCAAAATCATCCCTTTTTGACATCTCTGAAAAATTTGATATTGGAAGCAGGGAACAAAAAACGATTGTTCTTGAGAAAAAGCTTGACGATAAAACAAGCCCTCAGATAATTAGTTTTGATGTTTTTATTGAGAAGAATAATTCTGTTGTAGTAAAACAAACAAATAATCCTCTAAAGATAGAGGGATATGAAGATTTTCAGAAGAGCATTAATCAGACTAAAGGATTCCTAAAAACTCAAGAGTATAATGTCTATAAAAACAACGGAAATGACATATATAGAACAACAATAAGAATACCAGTAAAATGGTTTAATAGGCCTTTTATCTCAACTAATCAAGAGGGATATACTATAAAGGATTCTGATGGGAAATTCATTGCCTTTACAATTGAATTAGAGCCCTCTGAGGAATATACATTAATTGTAACATACAACTATAGAGGATTATTTTTCATATGCATCTTTATTGGCGTCGCAATCATTCTTTATTTCATATTCAGAAGTCCAATTATAGTAAGAAAGAAAGCCCACATCCTAACAACAATGGAAGGCGGGATAAGAGATTTGAAGGTTATGGTAAGCATCAGAAACAGAAGCCACAGGGAAATAAGAGATGTTGAAATAACAGAGATTGTACCAAAAATTGCTGAAATAAATCTTGACATGCCAGTTGGAACATTATCACCAAGCAAAGTCATAAGAAATGACAAAAAGGGAACTCTAGTCAAATGGGATATTGAAAAGATGGATAAACTTGAAGAAAGGGTAATCTCTTTCGTGATAAAATCAAAATTAAGCATTCTTGGTAGTTTAAGATTGAAGCCTACATATGTAGCATTTACAGACTGGAACAAGAGAAAAAGAGTCAAATCAAAAGAACTTTTGGTTAGAGTGTAATAAATGGACAGGCCGGGATTTGAACCCGGGGCCTCCGCTGTGCGAGAGCGGCACTCTGCCGACTGAGCTACCTGCCCAGAAGA
>JASGME010000020.1 GCA_030156615.1 Candidatus Woesearchaeota archaeon
TTTAGATATTACAGGAGTTTAAAAAGTTTGGGATTATATGAGTTTTTTGAATATCTTATCTAATTTAATTATGTCTTCTTTTTCTATTTCCCAATTAACATCGAGGTTTTCTTTGAGATGTTCTATGTTGTTTGAGCCTACGATAGGAAGGGCTCTTTTCTCAATAATCCATCTTAATGCAATCTGGGATTTGCTTTTTTTGTATTTTGCCACAAATGGTTTAAAGATTTCATCGTATCTTACTCCTAATAATTCTCCATGAGATAATGGCCTGTAAGCTAAGAAGAGTATGTTCTTGTTAAGGCAGAAATTTAATTCATCTTCGTAATATCTGTAGATAAGGCTAAATTCGTGTTGGTTGGCTTTTATGCCAAATTTTATAGTCTTTTTAAAATCTTCAAGTTCAAAGTTGCTCACTCCATAAAATCTAATGATGTGTCTTTCCTGAAGTTTTTTCATTGCTGAAAAGCTTTCTTCTAATGAAACTGATTTGTTTGGCATGTGTATTAAATAGAGATCAATGAATGTGTCTAGGCGTTGGACGCTAGAAATTGAACTCTTAATCAAATCTCCATACTTTAAATGATTCGGTGAAACCTTTGAGATGATGAATAGTTTGGTTCTGTCAAAGCTTTTAATTGCCTTGCCTACGGCTTCTTCTGCTTTTCCTTCCTGATAGTTCTCTGCTGTGTCTATTATAGTATAACCGAGGGATATTGCCTTTCTTATGTAGTAATAATCTTGTTTTATTTGATGTGTGCCAAGCCCAACTAAGGGAAGTTTTTCTTTTGTTGATGGAAATTTAAATCCTTGCATAATAAAGAAGAATTTAAAAGAATTTAAAAATTATTTCCTTTTAAAACGAAAAGAATTTAAGTTGTTTGATTCATAAATGTTTATATGGATGATGAAGAGAATAGTTTTCAGGAGGGTTTAGAAAAGGAAAGCCAAGAGAATAAAAGCAAGAATTTTATTTTTGTTTCTATTGTAATTATTTTCGTTGTTTTTATAGTAATTGTATTTGTCCCAAAAGATAATAATAATGAGAACAAAATTTTACTTAATGTGAGTGAAGAACATTCTAATGTAGCAAGAGCTTTTGAAGATTGTCTGTCTTCTACTATTTTTTCTGAACGAAAAGGGTGTGTTCATAATATAGGAATAAATGAGGAAGAGAAAAGTGCCATTTTGCTTGCTGTTGAAGAACATTGTAAAAATCTTGTAAACAAAGATAAAAATTCTGCAGAAGGATCTCTGGAATATTGCATCTTTACGGCTGAAATCCTATTTGATGAACAATTTAACTGCTCATTATTGGAATATTCAGATAATGAAGCATTTTGTAATGCTCTATTAAGCAACAATACTGAAGAATGCTCAAAAATAGAAAACCCAAACTTAAGACCTCTTTGTTTCTCTGAATTAGGTTATTAATTCATTCTAAGAAAACAACCGATTCATCAGGATTATAAGATATTGTTTTTATAGGGACATCATTTGATAAGACTTCAAATTCATTCTTATTATTTAATTCTCTTAATTGAAGATAATTAATAGCTTCTCTTGGAGATTTTGGCAGAATTACATTATTTGAGTCGAAATAATCCAATAATTCCTCTGAATAATTTAGAGAGATGAAGACTGATTCAGGATACTCTTTTATTAAATCATTTAATCTTTTTTTCGCTGTTTCAGAAGAAGAATTTATCTTAAAAAAGAAAATATCTTTGTCTGTTGAGAACAGACTAAAGTTTACGCTTAAGATTTCTTCTTTCAGTGGTAATGTATATTGGTAACCTTTTATGCTTAAGTTTCCTTTCCTATCACGAAAAAGAATCGGAAAAGCCCTCTTCTCTAAGTAAAGAGAACTAATGAAATTCCAGTATTCTCTTCTCCTTAGTAGACATTCTTGGTCAAGGCCTTCATAATCCTTTAAAAAGTTTTTTGGGCAAGACAAATAACTGATGCAGGCTTTTGATAATGGGCAATTCTTGCATTGTTCATTAAGATAAATTTTTGTATCCTTCATTTCCTTAATTAGTTTAGCTTTTTTCAAGAATATCCCTTCATTGTCATATTTTTCGATGGAATCTCCTTTGAACCTTCCTCTTACAAATCCTTTTCTGAGCGGTTTATATTTCTCATCGGCAAGTGCTTCTATAAACTTTCCTGTATGAGTATCCTTAATAAAATCGCAATAGTAAATATCTTCATCTTCTAATGAATAATATAGTTTCTTATTCATCAGGCAATAAGATGAAACTTCATATTTAGTAGTTTTGTCAAGCAAGCCAGCTAAAGAAAAATAGAAGTATAAGTTAGTGAAGATTCTATCACGTGTTTTTTCGTTCATAGTTTCTAACTTTTTTTCATTAAGATGATTAGGAGGAATATAAACAGGTGAAAGATTTATTTTATTCGAGTCATAAAAGTTGTTATGGCAAAAAATAGCAACTTTGTGTTCTTTTCCTAAAAATTCAAATGTTGATATAACAGAATGAATTTTATAGTTTATTTTATATTTTCTTAATTTTTCTATGAAATCTAGTACTTTTTTTGTGCTTATTTTTCTATGCTTCTCTTGGAAATATGGACATCCATCATATGATACCTGAAATATGATTTTTTTTGTCAGAGAGAAAATTGATATAAAATCTTTTGATAGTGTGATTGAGCCGTTTGTAATTATTTGAAAACTAACCCTTTCTTTGTCAAATTTTTCTAGAAACAATTTAATTGTATCTGTTAATAATTCCTGAAATAATAAGGGTTCGGAATCTGGCAGAAAAGTAACTTCAATATTTTCAGCAAATTCAAATGATTCTAACATTAAATTTAGTCTCTTATTTAATGTTGATCTATTATCTTTGATGTATTCCTTAATTGACTTGTTGTTATCATATCTTGAAAAATCAACATAACAATAATCACAATTAGTATTACAATATCCGTTTCCAATTCGTAAAATAATATATTTAATTTCATTAGATTTGCTTTCATCAATAAGAGCATCTGATAGGAAACAATAGGATTTTTGTTCTACTTTAGCAATATCTTCAGTATACAAATCTGAAAGTTTTTCAACTTTGATTATAAATTTGTCCATTCTAGCAGGATTCATTATAATCCTTTGAAGGGATTCTCTATTTTCTCGTAACTTTTTTTGTGAATTAAATCGATTCATTATGATCACTCTTAATTAGGTGAAGAAAACGAGACCACCACTACAGCAACATGATGCATGTGTGCTATGAGTTGTATGAGTTCCATGGGTTGAATGAGTTGTATGAGTGCCATGGGTTGAATGTGTTGAATGAGTTCCATGAGTTGTATGAGTTCCATGGGTTGAGTGAGTTGAATGAGTGCTATGAGTCGTATGAGTGCCATGAGTTGTATGTGTGCCATGGGTTGAGTGAGTTGAATGAGTACCATGAGTTGTATGAGTTCCATGGGTTGAGTGAGTTGAATGTGTTCCGTGAGTTGTATGTGTGCCATGGGTTGAATGTGTTGAATGAGTGCCATGAGTTGTATGTGTGCCATGGGTTGAATGTGTGGAATGAGTACCATGAGTTGTATGTGTGCCATGGGTTGAATGTGTGGAATGCGTTGAATGATGTGTATGTTGTCCTACAGCATAATCTCCTGAGATTGAAGCAGTGGAGGTGTTGCTATGTGCAATTGCTGCTTTTACACTTCCAATAATGGAAGAACTTACAACAACAGCACCTAAGCCTAAGAGGGCTTGCTTCGCTAAGCTTGCATCTTCGCTTGTTATGAAAGTTGAGACATTTTTACGAAGCTTATCCTTGGCTTCTTTCAATTTCTTTAAAGAGTTCATAATTATAAATAGATATTTATTAAGTTTTATTTAAAGATTTCCTAAATCATATGCTTCCAATAAATCTTCTTAACTTATAGAATAATGTATGCATAGAAGACAATTGTTTGAAAGTATTCTTGAAGCGTTTTGGTCTAAAATAAAAAGAAATAATAGCGAAGATTCTCGTTAATTCTAAAGATAGATTAGACATTTTTGATATATTATTTCTGTTTGACTTATAATAATTGTTAAATGAATTAACATTATATTTGTCTCCTAAATATGTTCCTGGCATTGGCGTTAGTATTGAAAAAGTAGCCAGATCAAGATTTGAAGATGAAATTCTACGAATTTCTTTTAAAGCATCCCTGAAATTTTGCTCCGGAAGCCCTAACATAAAGAATCCAAATGCCCTCATCTTATTTCTTTTAGTTATTTTTATAGATCTTTCAATATCTTTATCCTTTATGCCTTTATTAAGAACCGAATTCCTTTTCTCTTCGTCTATTGTTTCTACGCCAAAGCGTACTTCTTTACAACCAGCTTTACTCATTTTAAATGCCATTTCTTCATCTATTGTATCAACCCTGCTATTGCATATCCAATTGAAAGATATTCCTTTCTTATGTAGGGAAATAAGCTTATCACAGAATTCTATAACTCTGTTTTTATTTATTGTGAATGTGTCGTCGTGAAGCATAAAAGAGTTGATTTTATAATTTTTCCTTAGAAATAATAATTCTTCCAATATTGCATCAGAATCTTTAAATTTCATCCTGTTTCCGAATATTTCACGGACAGTCGGCTGGCAAAAAGAACAATTGAAGGGGCAGGAGCGTGAACTGACAAAACTTATGCCTCTTGTGCCTTTTATATAATCCAAGTATGGCCATCTTTTAATATATTCTTCAAGGTTTTTTATAATATTCCAATCAATTTTAGATGGCTTTAATTCTGGATAATAAAGTCTATTGGTTTTATAAACTTCATTATTGAATTTAAACACAAGGTTTTCTATGCCTTTTAATTCATTTGATTTTAGAATCTCTCTCTTTAATTTTATCTTATCCGTTAGATTAATTATCTTAAAAAGGGGGATCTCTCCCTCTCCTCTGATTACGATGTCTGCGAAAATTAATCCTTTTTCAGGGATTATTGTTGGACCCGGTCCTCCTGCAATCTTCGTTATAGGAATGTGTGAAAGAATTTTGGCTTTTTTTGAGTTGATGAACTTCTCTAAAGGAAAGCCCATCGCAGAGAAAACCATTAAATCAAACTCTCTCCAATGATTAATCGCTAAATCAACCTCATCAAAGAATTCAATCTTATCATTTCTTCTTTGACTAAGAAAAGACATTAATTCCAAGAGTCCTATGTTTGTCTCTCCGAATCTTTTTCCATTATTTAAGTCTATGAATGCGATCCTCATCTTGAAATATTAAAGAGTTTTGAGCTCTTCATCTCCATAAATATTGAGATATTCTTTATAAATCCCTTCGCATCTTCCCTTAAAAGAACAACCTTCACATTTTTTTGTGTACGCTTTATTAGAACTGTAATATTCTTTATTCCTTGATGGATGAGTCATATCTGAGAGATATGGAAGAATCTGTTGTGAATTCTGAAAAACACATGGAGGGAAATTTTCAAAGCTAATATGTGCATATCCCATATATTTAGACAATTCAATTAGTTCAATTACTTTTTTAGTTAGGTCTTTATATCTAACAAAAACATTGTTTCTCAGGGCAAAACCTGTTGGATTTGGAAAAGCAAATTGAACATGATTTGAGTTTAAGGTAATTAACAAAAGAAGAAGTTGATTTAGTTCAGTATAATTATCTTTTGTAATAACTGCATTTATATTAACCACTTTACCTGATTTTGATATATTCTGCATACCCTTAAATGCTTGTTTAAAAGCTCCTTTTACACCGCTTATTTTGTCAAATGTTTCTGGATTTGCAGCAAAGAATGAAACGAGGAAGCGATCAATTTCTGCATTTATTTTATTGAAAAAGACATCATTTGAAAGAAGACGTGCATTCGTCACAATTGAAATATGTTCAATTCCTTTTTGTCGAGCAAACTGAATTGTTTTGAATAGATTTTTAGAAATGGTTGGCTCACCGCCTGTTATGATTAGGCGCTTGAATCCATTTTTTATTCCATCAAGGATCTCTGACTGGATTTCTTCTAATGATTTGTCCGGCATAGTTCTAACTTGCCAATCGTCTGCACAGAAGTTACATAGGTTATTGCATTTGTTGTTTATTTTTAAAATAATGTATGCATCAGAATCATTTACCATTTTATATCTCTATACGTTTAAACGATTTGCTGCCTAATCTTTCTAAAGAAAGCATTTCGGCTTCTTCTTTTTCTCCTGTTGCTAGTTCAACTGCAACAGGATCAGTGCTAATATAATAAAAATCATTGGTTGATTTAATAAATAAAGTCATTTTGTGCGAAAGAAGCTTAAACAATTCAATATTTGACCTGTCAACAGAATCAACGAGCATCATCTGTTCAGGCTTTAAAAATTCCTTCATCTGCCATGATAGACAACTTTCTGAAGCTAAAACGATTTGATCTGCGAATTCAACATCTGTTAAAAACTGGAGATATTTCTTGCCGGTTCTTGTCTTATCAGATGTTCTATAGCTATATCTTTTTGTATCCTTTAGTTTTGTCGTATTTCCCTGAACTTCCAAACTTGTGTAAAAAACATCTTTATTTTCCTTCTTTTCTGATAATTCTGAAAAGAATTGATTGATTATTTCATCTTTATCATTCTTTAGAAGCAATTTCTGTTCATTAAGTTTAAGGCTTTTAATCTCATCTCTCTCAAATAGTTCTCTAAGCTTTTCTATGCTATTCTTGAGCTTATAAACTTTTGGTGTTAATGAAGAATAATCAATAACATCATAATGTTCTTTAAAAGAAGCAAAGACTTGATCTTCGTATTTAGGTAATGCGCCGGGACAAATTTTTCTGAGTCTGCAAAACCTGCAATCTTCGTAGTAATGGTATTCTGAAAAAGCCTCTTTTTGTTCAAGAAAACGTTTTATATCTAAAGAATGTGACAAAAAATCTTCTATATAACATGGTGGGATTCTCGAGATGTCAAATTCAATCCTTCTTTTTTCTAGTTCTCTTAGGGCAAATAACAAATAGCGTTCTATCTTATAAAGTCTATTTCCTGAATGAACTATATTAACTTTACCTTTTACCTCTCTTAACATCTGATTAAGGCTTTCATAATCAATATCATCGGTTAATTTTATTATCATTTTTATCATAACTCCGACAATTTTGGAAAGATCGGAAATTCTTCTTCATTCTCTAAAATCTCATCTGGGCTAAGGATTGGTTTTCCATAGACTGGCTGGAATTCATTGCTTCCCATTCTTTCCGGATATTCACGCCATGGCCCCTCGCAGATATATCTGAATCTGCACTTCTTACATTGAGGAAAGAGGGTTTTTCCTTGTGTTTTTCTTACAATATCAAAATCTTCAACATATCTATCCTTTTCCTTTATTGATGTTTTTGGCATATATAACTCGGCAACATATCTTTCAAATCCTCTCATAAGGCAATAAGGCATTGCTTCTGTCATAACCATTGAGCCATGTTCAAGTCCTACAAGCATTCCTTTTTTCATATATTTTGCTACTTCAGATGCCGTTGCCATCATTGAATTGAAATTAATATCTGCATTGCCAACAGCATGCATAAAAGCAAATTGGAATTGATCAACACCTATTTCTACAAATAATTTAGCAAGTTCTTCTAAGTATTTGTAATTTGGTTTTACAACAACAGAGTTCAACACGATATATCCTGCAAGCTTTTTTATATTTCTCATCCCTGTAACAGTTTGCATCCACGCCCCGGGAGATCTTGTTAGATAATCATGAATCTCTGGTTTATAGCCATGCAGAGATGAGCCAAATTCATTTGCTCCCGCATCCATTATTGCCTTTAAAAAATTCATATCGGCAAATCTTCTGCCGTTTGTTTGAATTTGAATAGTTTCAAAGCCTAATTCCTTAGCAAATCTAACAAGTTCTATTGCGTCTTTTCTTATTGTGAATTCTCCACCGGTGAAAACTACGCCTGATCTTCCTTCGTTTTTAGCCATTTTAAGCGTTTCTTTAATCTCATCAGTAGTACGATTACCTAAAGCTCTGTTATGAGCCTGAACGCAGAATCTACACCAATTGTTGCAAAGATATCCTGTTTTGATGTCTATTCTCTTGTATTCTCCCGTTTTAATCACCAATTGAACAATTTATGAAGAACTGAACTTTAGTATTCCCATGAGGCATCTCTGGCAAAGCCATTAGTATTTCTTGATTTCCTTGATTTAATTTAAATCTTTTCGTTTCTGTTATGTTTGAGTATTCTGCTATTATATTACATTCGGAAGATTGATTAATATACACTTCTAACTTTGCATAAACAGTGTTGTTTATATCAACAAATTCCTTGAAATTCAGATATTTTACATAATATCTTTCAAGAAGACTGAAATTGCTGCTCATGGTAATAAGAATAACTACGCAGATCGCTGCAGCTATGTACATTGTCTTTTGATAGTTATCTTTCCTTAAAAGCCATCTGGGCTTCGTTGGTATGTTTTTTTTAGTTGTTTTCATTTTAAGAGTAAAACAAATAAAGATGTTATGATGTCTCCTCTAAACAAAAAGGTTAGGATAAAAGCCAAGAAGATAAAAGGACCAAATGCTATATTTTCTGCTATAAAAAAGGAATCATATTTCAGATGTCCTTTTGCCTTCCATTCTTTAAGCTTATCTATTGTTTCCTGCTTCAATCCTTCTCTTGGATTATAATTAAATTCTTCCTGAAAAGCCTTTAATTCATCATTTATATTTTCTTGCATTAATTCAATCATTGTTCTTTTATAATCTTGAGTTTTAATAAATTCAACCTTGTCATTAGTTCTCTTTAGGCCTATCTTCTCTGCCAAAATCATTCCGGGCTTTAATTCTTCAAGTTTAACTTCTTTAGAAAATGCATTGTAACCAAGATAAATAAAGAAGAATCTGAATAAAATAATGATTATAGACATTATTATTGTATTGTACCAATAACTGAATGATGTAAGCTGATTAAAATCAATTATGAGTCTGAGAACAGCGATTCCTATGATTACATAAAGCATTTTTCTTTTAAATAAAATTCTGAATAATTGTAAAAGGATGAATAAGATAATTACATTTAGAAAAATAGAAACGGAACGAATTCCCAGGAATTTAAATAATTGCATTGTTAAGAAGGAAAAAGCGTATACAAACAAAACAATCATTAGCATGCTCTTCCAATCAAGGAGTCTTTTTAGGCTTTCCTTTATGTCTTTTTTCGTGGTTTTTGTAAATAAATAAGGGATTATATAGATAAGGGAGATTAAAAGAGCATTCTGTATAAATGTTATATGATAAAAATTGAAAACATGATTGAAATGGAATATTGATGGCATCATTAGAAATGATAAGGCAATGAACATCTTTGCGTCCCCTGCGCTTATTAATTTAAGGTTCCAGAGAAAGTAGACAACTAAACTAACATAGATGAAGCTAACAATGAATTCTATGTATAGAGATGGAGGAAAGATTATTACTTTTAGCAACGACAGGGTTAATAATACAATATGTAAAATTGTGGCTGATATAAACAATGGTTTATATAGATTGTTTGGTATTTTTTTATTTTTAATATCGTAATATGAAGCTGTTAGACCAAAGACGATTCCAAGTGGCAGGAATAATAAGGATGGATCCATAATGAAAGGATTTTAGTTCTTTATTTAAAGATTTTTATACTCTCAACTGTTCAAGGAAAAATTTAACGATTTATTTAAATATTAATAGTTATTTCAAAGATTAAAGATGGCAACAAGGGATTTTTATCTTATGATTACAAGAGATTGTATTCATAACTGTATATTTTGTTCTGTTCCAAAGACCGAACAATATCTCAGCTTAGAACAGATTAAGAAAAAGATAGACCGTTACAGTAAGTTAAACTATACCGATATAAATTTAACTGGAGGAGAACCAACGCTTCATCCTCAGCTCAAAGAGATAATTAGGTATGGGGCTGATAAAGGATTTGATGTCAGGATGACTTCGAATGGTGTCAAGCTGGCTGATTTTGAATTGATGAAATCTATTAAGGGGGCAGGCCTTGGAAGAATTTTATTCTCAGTTCATCATTATGATCCAAAGAAAGCAATGTTTATTTCTGGGATAGACGAACCAGATCTTAATGAAACTATAAAAGGGATTGATAATGCTGACAGACTTGGCATGGATATTAATATAAACATAACAATTATCAGGCAAAATTATACTGTTTTGCCAAAAATAATTTCAATGCTTGTTCCTAGGTTTAAACATATCTATCATTTCAATTTTAACTTTGTTGATATAACCGGGAATGTTATGAGACAGGGAAAGGAGCTAACTGCAAAGGATATTGCACCAAGATATTCTGAGGTTGAAAAATACCTTGTTGAGGCATTTAGGATTTTGAAAAGTTATAATATCTCTTTTAGATTTGAGAGGGCTCCGCTCTGCTATGCCCCAGGATTTGAAGCTTATAATTCATATGCAAATAGGGCGGTTGGAATGGAATTTCATTCTACTTCAACAATAGGAGAAGGGGAATTTACAGATAACGATTATGGAAGGATAAAATCAGAGTTTTGTAAGAGTTGTAATCTTAACGATATCTGTTTTGGGATTGAGCCGAGTTACAACGATTTATATGGAACTAAGGAGTTATACCCTGTATTTGCTAACCCAAACAAGATTGAAGCAGATATTAAGAGACAAAACAAGCATAAAGAGATTGTTGTAACAACAAAGCTTAATGATTTCAAAAGCGATATTCAAAAACTTTTTAATCATGTTGGCGGTATTGATGCTGTCCTGAGAAGAAATGAAAAATATTGTATAAATGGAAGCATTATTGGAAAAGAAGGCAATAAAGAGAGATTTGCAGGGGTTGTTGGACTCTTAATTGAGTTTTTGAAAGATAAAGGATATGAAAAAAATGATTTTTCTATTCTTTGCAATGATGAAAAAATCGTTCAAAAGACTGAGAAAACTGGATTAAATATCGTAAATAGAGATAAGAGAAAGGCTAAGGAGGTTTATGATTCAAAGAAAATAAATAGTTTAATGCTGCCAGAAGATGTTATTAATTCTTATGGAATTATTAATATTTTTGAAATAAGCGATGAAAAAGAAAGTGTTTTTAGAACTATCGAAGGATTCATCTCAGATAAACTTAAAGGAACGATAAGCAATTTTAAACGAGAAGACTTTTATCATGCTTTGCTTGACATATATTCAGTTATGAAACATAAAATAAAGGTTAACATTGGATTTTTTAAAACAAAAAATTTTATTTATTTATCATTATCACGAGATTTAGCTGTTCAAGAATATCTTGCTGAAGCTATTTTTAATACAAATAAGCCAATCTTAGATTTAGTTTCAATAAGAGAATTAGGGCCGGAAGATTCTGATGGAGTCGAGATTAATCATTTATGAAATATAATATGAAATCAATAAATATTCTCTTTGGGCAAGGATGTGATATTGATTGCATCT
>JASGME010000009.1 GCA_030156615.1 Candidatus Woesearchaeota archaeon
ATTGCAGTTCCTCCCTTCTCATCAACATCGCTCTTTGTAAGAATCACTGCATCAATTCCTACTGCTTTGTCAAACTCTTTTGCCTGTTCAATGCAATCATTTCCTGTCAACATCTCCCCGACAAAAATCTTTAAATCAGGCTTAGAAACCCTAACAAGCTTCGCCAGTTCATCCATGAGATTCCTGTTTGAATGAAGTCTTCCTGCAGAATCTATCAATACGGCATCTATCCCTTTTGCCTTAGCATATTCTATGCTATCGTAAGCTACTGCCGCTGCATCAGCTCCATAATCATGTTTTATCAGTCTTATTCCTAGAGCTTCAGCATGCTTCTCAAGTTGTTGGATTGCTGCCGCTCTGAAAGTATCGGAAGCGGCAAGAACACAGGAGAGGCCGTTCTTTTTTAGAAGATAGGCTAGCTTCGCCAAAGTCGTCGTCTTGCCGCTTCCGTTTATTCCTAAAAATAGGATAACATATGGACGCTTTGTTTCATCAGATTTTCCTCTCTCTTGTTTTATCTTCTCAATCAAATCAAACGGCTGTAAAAGAATTTTTTCAATTATCTCTTTTATAGAAGAACTTAAGACATCTTGGATTTTTCCTCTTTGGAACTCTTTTCCAATAATCTTTTCTGCTAGTTCTTTTTTTATCTCTTCTATAACTTCATAGGCAACATTGTTTTCAAGAAGCATCAGCTCAAGTTCCCAAAAGAAGTTCTCAAATTTTTCCTCTGTGATTAGTATTTTTCCTGAGAAGGCTCTTCTAAAGAATCCTCTACTTCCCTTATCTGTCTTTTTATCTGCCTCTTTATCTGTTTCTTTATCTGTTTTACCTGTTTCTTCTGTTTTTTTTAGTTCTTCTAGTTCTTCTTCATTTTCTTTTTCATGGGCTTCTTCTTTAGTCCCTATTTCATGCTCTTGTTCTTCTTCATATATTTCTTCTGCTTCTTCTGCTTCTTCTCTTTTTTCTTCTATTGATTCTGCACTCTCTTCATCTTCTTCAAGGTCTTTAGCGGCATTCTTCAAAGCCTTTCGGAATCCTTTCTTGAAAAGTTCAAACATTTTTCCTCTTTTAACGCTTGTTTCTTTGTAGCTTGTTTACTCAAATACGGATTGTTTCTCAACAAACTTTTAATGCCATATTTATTTTATTTAATCATTATATATCTTATGTTTTCTGATGTTTAGTTTTCTGATGTTTCATCCATATAAGCTTCTTATTCATCTAAGCCTCTTAAGAAAGAATCTATTTCGGCTATTTCAATTCCTGTAGAGGACTGACCAATAAGGAAGCCATGATTGTTCATTACGATGCCAGATGAAACATACGACTGACCAAAATTAACCGTTGCTCTCTTAATCTTAATGTCAAACAGGTGTTCTAGTTTTTTTATAAGATTGTCATCTGCCTCAGGGCTTATAATCCCTCTTTCATCAGTTATGGTTATGCATGAACCTATTGCTTCAATATCATCTATTTCTACTACTTCAACAGGTGTTTTAAAAATCTCGCTTAATTCTTCCTTTTCTCTTTTTGAAAAGATTGGACTTATTGCTGTGCCTTTATCTGAAGAAACTATTAAGTTTCCTAATGCGGTTTTCTCTGTTTTAAATGTATGTATTGTAACGCCGTATTTCTCAACAGCTTTCAATGCTTTTAATTCTGAATCAAATATTAAATCAGGAACGAGCAGGATTGAAGAATTTCCTACACAAAATACGCCTAATAAATCTGTGCCCAGAACTGATGCTCTAATTATATCTACATTTAAGGTTTTTTTTATTTCTTCTTCATCTTTCTCTCCAAGCCAGTTTGGAGCAAGACAGAATTTTTCAGTTGTATAAAGAAGCAATCCAAGGTTTGGATTTCCTCTCAAAGATTTCTTTAAAATTTCCATAATACGAGGTTCCTTGCTGTCTTTAAAAATGTTTCTTAGCTTTCTTTTAGCTTTCTTATCCTTCTATTTTTGACTCTAGGTTATTTTTAGTTATTTTAATGGTCTCGATTCTTTTGCTGCTTTAATTCTTTAATTATTTTGATTTATTCTGATTATTAATTATTGATATGCCTAGTTCTTTTAATTGTTCCTGAGAAACTTCTGAGGGGCTATCATCCATCAGGCATTGCGCTTCTTTGTTTTTTGGAAAGGCAATGACCTCTCTTATTGATTCTTCTTTTGCCAGGATTGCTGCAATTCTGTCTAAGCCTAAAGCTATTCCTCCGTGTGGAGGTGCTCCATATTCGAGTAGCTCTAGCAAAGATCCAAACTTTTCTAGGTATTCTTCTCTTGATAATCCTAATAGCTCAAATATCTTTTCTTGTAGTTCCCTTTTGTGGATTCTAATAGAACCTCCACCAATTTCCCAGCCGTTTATGACTATATCGTATGCCTTTGATTTTATATCAGATGGCAACATCTCTGGCAATATTTCTTTTAGTTCATCAAGTGAATTTAACTTCATTAATATAGGCATGTATTCTTCTTCTGGGGAAGTAAAAGGATGATGTTCATAAACCCAACGATGCTCAGTTTCAGAGAACTCAAATAGAGGAAACTCAGTTATCCATAATAATTCAAATCTATCTTTATCTACTAAATTAAGATCTGTCCCGAGTTTTAATCTAACAGAGCCTAGGGTTTTCTTTACTATTGATTTTTTTCCTGCAGACAGCAACAGGATATCGTTTGAAGAGGCATTTGTTAGTTTTATTAATTCAGAGATTTCTTCTTCAGAAAGATGTTTTGCGATTGAGCCTTCTGCTGCATTATTCTCTTTGATTTTAAGCACGATAATGCCGCTTCCTTTAATTGATTTTGAATGAGTTGCTAAGCTATCAATGTATTTTCTTGTGAATCTTTCAGCATTGTTTGAAACCTTAATTGCATTTATTACTCCTTTTTCTTTCAACGCATCTTTGAATATAGAGAATTCTGTTTTTTCAAATGCCTTTGAAACATCTGAGATTTTTAGAGGATTGCGCAAATCTGGTTTATCTGTGCCATAAAGCTCCATGGCCTCTTCGTAATTCATTCTTCTGAAAGGAGTTTTTAAATCTATGCCTATGATTTCTTTGAAAAGTCTTTTGAACATTCCTTCTATTATCTCAAAAATATCTTCCGGCTCTGGCCAAGACATCTCAATATCAAGCTGGGTAAATTCTGGTTGCCTGTCTGCTCTTAGATCTTCATCTCTAAAGCATTTTGCTATTTGATAATACTTATCAAGTCCTGCAATCATTAGTTTTTGCTTATACTGCTGTGGAGATTGTGGAAGAGCATAGAACTTGCCGTTGTGGATCCTTGATGGGACTAAGAAATCTCTGGCCCCTTCTGGTGTTGGCTTGGCTAGTATTGGTGTTTCAACATAAATAAAGTCATGCTCATGGAAGTATTGCATAATTATATTGAATACCTTACTTCTAAGAATTAGATTCTGCTGTGCTTTCCTTTCTCTTAGATAAATTGGCATCCATTTAAGCTTGACATCGTCGTATACTGGAATTCCTTTGCCTATGGGAATTGGCAATGGCTTGGCTATATTATTTATAACATAATCTTCTACATCAACCTCTATGCTTCCTGTTGGCATTTCCTTATTGATGGCTTCCTCTGGTCTATTCCTGACCAAGCCTGATACGCATAATGTGGTATGTGGAGTAATTGATTTTATTTCATCAAATTTGCTGCCGATAGCTTCCCTGCTGAAGACGAGCTGTGTTGTGCCGTATCTGTCAAAGAGATTGACAAAAACCATGCCTCCGTGCAGTCGTATGCTCTCTGCCCAGCCATAAAGCACAACATTCTTTCCTAAGTCTTTTTCTCTTAGTTCACCACAGGTATGGGTTCTTTTAAGTTTGTTTTTGTTTTCCATACGAATCTTCTCCAGCTTTGTTTCATAGACTTTATTGTAAATATATAAGTCTTTTCTTTCAAAAAACTTTATAAAGGGTTCTTCTTTCCCTTGATTTACTTTAGGGATGTGGAGAGTGGCTTCTCTGAACCTAAGAAAAGAGTTTGAAAAAAACTAGAAGTTAAAATTAAAAAAGGAGGCCGGAAATGGGAATCTACAAATATTTAAGAGAAGAATGGAAGAAGCCTGATGAAGAGCTAAAAGGGTTGATGAAGGAAAGGCTTCAGCAATGGTCTAAAGAACCGAGTATTCTAAGAATAGACAGGCCTGACAGATTAGACAGGGCAAGAGCTCTTGGCTATAAGGCAAAGAAAGGTGTTGTTGTTGTCAGATGCAGGATTAAGAGAGGAGGCAAAACAAGACCATTATTCAAGGGAGGCAGAAAGTCTAAGAATCGTAGAAGAAGCCTTGTCAAAGGAAAGAATTATAGATGGATGGCTGAAGAACGCGTGCAAAGGAAATTTCCAAATCTTAATGTTCTTAATAGTTATTGGGTCGCAAAGGATAAATCGCATTATTATTATAATGTAATAATGGTTGATCCTGAAGCGAATGAGATAAAGAATGATAAGGCATTGAAATGGATTACTAAGAATAAGCACAAAGGCAGGGTATTTAGAGGAAAGACAACTGCCGGAAGGAAATCCAGAGGACTTTTGAATAAAGGGAAGGGAGCTGAAAAAGTAAGGCCTTCTAAAAGGGGCAACTTAAGAAGAAGGAAATAGATGAAAGAGGGCATGCTAAAATCAGAGCATGATGAATTGATTACGATGAATCTGAAAGATTGAAGAAATAAACAATGCCGTATACATCACTTACATTTGCACGATAAATCTCTTTAAAGATATTGCATGTTTCAAACAGGGCTGACTCAACTCTCGTGTATTCATCGTATCCTCTTGGGAAAGAAACAAAATAGCCATATGTTGAATTAATATTAAAAAGTTCAAACGATGAAGAAGAGCAGTTCAGGACAGCATCAATTCTTTGTGGAACTGCAGGAAATATTGTTTTGTTTGAGTAGAAATTTAACATAGGATAATGAGTCATAGCATAGATTGGATAATCATCTTCTCTTGCGGAGAGCCATTCTGCTATTTCTATGAAATCAACTGGATAGTTATTAATTATGCTATAATGATTTGTATTGATAATTATTAATGTTGAGACTGCATAAAAGAGGAGAAAAAACACAAAAAAAGAGTTAAGAATCAATCTGTTCTTTTTAGCTCTCGTATTGTTTTTAAGAGATTTTAGAAGCATAAAATAACCTGCACAACTTGTTATTATTGCTCCTGAAAATACTGGAAACAGATATCTGATTTCCTTATGAGACATAAATGAAAGAACAAGGAAAAGAAGAATGCTCCATATTAAAGTTGAATAAACTATTTGTTTTGAGCTGCCTAAATAACTCCTGCTTTCCTTATTTGAAAGATAGATGAAGAAGAGAATTATGCCAATAAGAATTGGAAGCTCTGCCAGATAATTGAAATTATAAAAGTAGAATGAGAAAGGAGAACCGGGACTTTGTCCAACAACATAGTTTCCTGCTAAAAAGGTATAAACCGGATTCCCAAACTCTGCCAGATTCCAAAAGAGGTATGGAGAAATGAACAATAAAGAAAAGAAAATCAATTCAAGATAAGTTGATGGCTTTTCTTTCTTGAAGATAAGGAAGATGAGCAGGAAGAATGCACCAAAAGCATATGTGAATTTAGTAAGAACAGATAATACTAAGAATAAGGCGGAAAGCATATTTAGGATGTGCTTCTTCTTTCCATGAGAAGACAATGCAGAATCTATGAAAAAAACATGAAATAGAAAAAGACTTAATGCCATATTGTCTGTAAGGATTCCTCTTGCTGATAAAAGCAATGTTGGAGAAAAAGAGAACATTATAAAACCAAGAAATGCTATTGTTTTATTGAAATGTTGCTTAAGCAATAAATAAAGAGGGATAGAGCCAAGAAGAGATATGAAACCAACGCCTAGTTGGGCCATATAAGGACTATGCCAGAATAAATTCAAAAATGCTATATACAAAGAGATAAGAGGAGGACGAAAGCTTAATTCATTCCATCCCTCTTCATTTCCCATAATGACTTCGGCATTTTGAAGATAAACACAGGCATCCCAATATTGGACTAGGCTGAGGGGGAATGTATAAAGGAAAAAGGCAAGAAGAAAAAGGGAGAGCAAAAGAATACGATATAGAAGACCATGATACGATGTTGGTTTTGCTTTCATAATATCACCTCATAGAATCAATTATTATAATTTTCGTTTTCCTAAAGACAAACAAAGAAAATAAAAACATATAAATATCTGAAATAATTGCTAATAAATCAGCTGTAGACTTAAGTATTTACGAGTATTGCGGGAAAACCGCTTCAAGAATAACTTGAGAGGAGGAGAAAAAAATGGCAGACAACTCAGTTTTTGTGGGAAACAAGAATTTTATGAACTATGTAACTGCAGTAGTGATGCAGTTTACAACAAAAGATGCAAAGGAAGTAATCGTGAAGGCCAGAGGAAAGTTTATATCAAGAGCAGTGGATGTAGCTGAAGTGGCAACAAAGAGGTTCTTAGAGAATCAGGTTGAAGTGAAAGATATCAAGATTGACTCTGAGGAATTTCAGAATAAGGAAGGCAAGAATGTCAGGGTTTCGACAATAGAGATTACCCTTGCGAAGAAAGATTAAATAATTTGATTTTTTTATTTTTGAGTTTTTAATTTTCTTTGGCTTTTTCTATTATTCTACAGAACTTGCATATTTTTGATGTTGTAGGGAATCCGCATCTTATGCATGGCTCAACATTATCTTCTTTCTTTAGAGGATAGAATTTTTTAAGCTTGTTTATGCTTTTTATGAATGAAAGCTTCTTATTCCTGCTATCAAAAAGAACCGACTGCTTGGATTTTTCAGTCATCTGAAGATTTTTGACTGCATAAGGACAGCCTTGAGTTGAGAAGGGAATTTTGTTAATGATGCAATAAAGCATAGACTCCTTTTCAGTCAGATAATAGAGTGGTTTTACCCTTCCTGCTAATCTTTTCTCTTCATCTTTTGGTAATATCTTAGCAGACCTGACAAGAAAATCAATATTTCTATTGACAAGATTATGAATCGCAAAGAAAAGTTCATCATCAAGGTTATGTCCTATAAGAACAAAATCAAATCCATTCTCATAGGCAAACTTGTTTAACAGATATCTCTTGATTACTGCACAACTAGAGCAAATCTTTCCTGTCTTCTGACTTAAGTCATCTATAGTGAGATTGTAGAACTCCTCAAGATTTATTGTATTGAGCTTTATTCCAGTCTTTTCTGAGAGTTGCTTCACTAGATTCTCATTATAAGAAGAATTATCTTTTATTCCTAAGTTAATGTAGAGGGATTCAATCCTTTTTATATTAAAATCTAATCTTTTTTCAGAGAGGATCTTTGAGACGGCAAACATCATAGCAGACGAATCCTTGCCTCCGCTAACTGCAAGCAAAAGACTCTTTTCCTTAAAAAAAGGTTTGTTTAGAACATCGGCAACATTTTTCTCAAAATATGATGAAAAGTGTTCAGAGCAAAATCCTAATTCTTTGTAAACTGCCTTCTTTCCACAAACTCTACATCTCATTAGGAACCGCCTCCAAAAGATACGAGCCCAAGGGGATTTGAACCCCTGTCAATCGGTCCGAAGCCGATCGCACTATCCTGACTATGCTATGGGCCCAAAAAGAAGAGCCAATCTAAGATATTAAAAGGTTTCTGTCTAATATAATTCTATATAAAAATAAGCGAACGATTAAGAACCAAAAGAATTCTAAATATCTTCTTAGAAAGATTTAAAACATAGAAAATAGAACTCAAAAGTGATGGAAAGGGAAATTAAGGATGGGATGTTTAATGAAGAGCTTACTCCTGCGATGAAACAATTTGTTGAGGTTAAAAAGCAATATCCTGATTGCATAATCTTATTCCGAATGGGGGATTTCTACGAAACATTTTATGAGGATGCGAAAACTGCCTCAAGGGTCCTTGATATAACACTGACATCAAGAGGAAAAGGTCAAAAAAAGGCTCCATTAGCAGGAATTCCATACCATTCGTTAAACATCTATTTGAAGAAACTTCTTTCAAAGGGATATAAGGTTGTTATTGTGGAACAGGTTGAGAACCCTAAAAATGCCAAAGGAAGGCTTGTTAAAAGGGAAGTTATTAGAGTAATAACACCCGGCACGATAATAGAAGATGATGTTTTAGAGAAAAACGACAACAATTACATAATAAGTCTTTTTGAGAAAGAAAATAACTATGGATTAGCAACCTGTGATATATCTACAGGAGAATTTCTTGCAACAAAGCTTTCGTCAATAGAAGAACTGCTTTCCATGCTAAAAAGATATGATGTAAGAGAATGTATAATCCCTGAAAGTCTTGCTATAAACGATGAACTTATTCAGAGGCTTAAAAGGAACAACATATTCATTAGCTATCTTGATAACTATAACTTTTCATATGAATCAAATATTGAAAAGATTAAGGATTATCTTAATGTAGAAACATTAAAAGGCTATGACATTGATGATGAGTTGATTGCCAGAAGCGTTGGGGCACTTTTAACATATATTGAAGAAACCCAAAGAGGAAAATTGGCTAACATAACTCAGATTAGAAGGTTATATTCTTCAGAATATGTAAGCCTTGATGAAACCACGATAAGAAATCTTGAAATCGTGGAAAGTCTCTATGATCATTCTAGGGAATATACGCTCCTTAATGTGATTGACAAGACGAGCACGGCAATGGGAAGCAGGCTCTTAAAGAAGATAATTCTAAATCCTTTAAGAAGCACAGAAAAGATAAATCAAAGATTAGATGCGATTGAAGAATTGATAAAAAATAAGCTAATATGCGATGAGCTTGAATCAATGTTGAAGGAATGCACAGACATAGAAAGGATTGCAAGCAGAATATCTTATAATAGTGCAACCCCAAGAGACCTGGCTGCATTAAGAAAAACACTTGAGATTATTCCTTCAATAAAGGAAAGAATTGCTTCTTTCAAAACCAGCCTGTTTAATGAGATTCGCGAGATGCCCGATTTGAGCGAATTTAGAGAATATTTAAGCAGGGCGATTTCAGAAAATCCTCCAATGCGCGTAGGTGAAGGGGGTATTATAAAGAAAGGCTTTAGTCAAGAGCTTGATGATTTGAGAGAGACAAAATTAAACAGTAAAAGGTTCATAAGAGAACTTGAAGAGAGGGAGCAGAAAAGAATCGGAATAAATAATCTAAGAATAAGTTACAATAAGGTCTTAGGATATTACATTCAGTTAGGAAAATCAAATAAAGACAGGGTCCCTGAAGATTACATAATAAAACAGACGCTTGTTTCAGGGAACAGATATATTACAGAGGAATTAAAAAACCTTGAAGACAAGATTTTCAGTGCTGAGGAAAGAATAACAGAACTTGAAGGAGAAATTCTTAATGAAATATTTGAGGAAGCAAAGAAGAAAACGCAGGATATTCAAAGAATAGGAAATTCTTTAAGCCTCATTGATTTCTTGGTATCATCTGCATTAGTTTCTATTGAGAATGATTATACTAGACCAGAGATAAGAGACGAAAAAAGTCCTTTAGAGATTGAAGAAGGAAGACATCCTGTTGTAGAGAAATATATTGAAGAATTCATCCCGAATAGCATAATGGTAAAGCCGGGCGAATTAATAATCCTGACAGGACCAAACATGGCAGGGAAATCAACATTTATGAGACAGATTGCATTGATTACTCTAATGGCTCATGTCGGCCTTTTTGTTCCAGCAAAAAAAGCCATAATAAGCAATGTTGATAAGATTTTTACAAGGGTTGGTGCTTATGATGTTCTTAGCAAGGGCCAAAGCACATT
Source organism: Candidatus Woesearchaeota archaeon (assembly GCA_030156615.1). Taxonomy (GTDB): domain Archaea; phylum Nanobdellota; class Nanobdellia; order Woesearchaeales; family UBA119; genus UBA119. The sequence continues at coordinate 9,825 of JASGME010000009.1, forward strand.
TATGGTTGAGATGGCTGAGGCTGCGAACATTGTAAATAATGCAACTAGCAACTCCCTGATTTTAATTGATGAGTTAGGAAGAGGAACATCAACATTTGACGGGGTAAGCCTTGCATGGTCTATTGCAGAGTATATATACAAAAAGATTAAAGCAAAAACAATATTCGCTACTCATTATCATGTATTAAACAAGCTCGGAGAAGAATATAGCAACATCTCAAATTATAATATACTTGTAAAGGAAACTGAGGAGGGGATTTTATTTTTAAGAAGGATTGTAAAGGGCAGCACAGATAAAAGCTATGGGATTCATGTGGCTAAATTAGCCGGGATTCCAAACGAGATTATTGAAAGGGCAAAGGAGATGCAAAAGAAGTTTACAGACGAGGATGTTATGCTAAAGGCAGCAAAAGGAATTAAAGAAGAGAAACAATCACTTCTTTCTGATTGGAGCATGTTGAAAGATGGGACAAATAAAAAAACTTCCTGAGGAACTGGTTGCCAAGATTGCAGCAGGTGAGGTTATTGAAAGGCCTGCCTCTGTTGTAAAAGAGCTTGTTGAGAATTCAATTGATGCAAAGGCAGATAAGATAAGTGTTGTAGTTAAAAACGGTGGAAAGGACGAGATAAGGGTTAGTGATAATGGAATTGGGATGAGCAAAAATGACCTTGAGTTAAGTATAGAAAGACATGCAACGAGCAAAATAAATAATGAAGAAGATTTGTATGAAATTAAAACGCTTGGTTTTAGAGGGGAAGCCCTTGCTTCAATTGCTTCTGTTTCAAACCTAAGCATAATCACAAAAAAAGCTGATGAGAATACTGGATTTAGACTTCAATATCCTGAATATAAAATAGAAGAAGTAGCTGCTCCAAACGGCACTACGGTAATTGTTAAGGATTTATTCTATAATACGCCTGCAAGGAAAAAATATCTCAAATCAGAAGCAACTGAATTAAATCGTATAATGGATATTATGATTGATGTGGCTCTTGCAAACAAAGAGATAGAGTTTAGACTTTATAAAGATAAAACACTTCTTCTTCAGGCTCCAAAGGGGATTGATGATATATCAAGGATTAGCTACATCTATAATGATTATATCGCTAAGAATCTGATTCCAATACACTTTGAGAACGAGTTTATTAAAATAGAAGGTTACGCAGGGAAACCGACAGTAGCAAGGGGAAGTTCCGATTATCAAAGGGTTTTTGTGAATAACAGGGCCGTAAAGTCAAAACTAATTATAGATGCAGCAACAGAGGCATATCAGGCAATGCTCTTCCTAAAAAGAAAACCTGTTCTAATCATAAAAATCTATATTGATCCCAGAAGAATTGATGTTAATGTTCATCCTACAAAGAAAGAGGTAAGGTTTGACAATGAGCAGCTTGTCTATTTTTCTGTGCATGAAGCAGTTAAGAATGCACTTGATAAGAGCAATCTGATTGAAAAAGGAGGTTTTTCGTATTCTTTTCATAAGAAAGACAGGAGCTTTGGAAAGAATAATGCAATGGGACAAAAGGCAAAATATCCTATGCTTAAAGAGTATAATCGGCCTTTGTATGCTTCTTCAGTGAATGAAGAAAATCAAGAGATGAAAGATGAAATAGATAGAACAGTAGAAGAGAAAAAATCAGCAAAAAAATATAGAATACTTGGACAGATTCACAAAACATACATTGTTGCAGAATCTGATGAAGGACTAGTCATTATTGATCAACATGCGGCTCATGAAAGGATAAATTATGAAAAGGTCAGGAGAGAATTTTATAATGCAAAGGTAGAATCTCAAATGCTTATCAAATCTGTGGTTTTAAACTTAGGGATACCAAAAGCAGAAATGCTAAACGAAAGGAAAGATTATCTAAAGAGGCTAGGCTTTGAAATAAATGAATTTGGAAAAGGAGAAATTATTGTAAGAGGTATTCCAAGCATACTCAAAAGCATGAAAGAGGATGAAATAAGCTCAATAATTGAAGAAATGATTGAAAGCTTTAAGGATAAGAAGCCTCAGCAATTTATAGATGAAAGAAATCTTTATACGATTGCATGCAGAATGTCTATAAAGGCAGGGGATGAATTGAATATTATGCAGATGAAAGATTTGATGGAAAGGCTGTTCAAATGTGAGAATGCCTTCACATGCCCACACGGAAGACCTACGATAATAGAATTAAGTGAAGCTGAACTTGAAAAGTTATTCAAAAGAAGAGCTTAACTTTGCTCCATAAGCTGATTACACTTGATCATTTCTGTTTTTAAATCTTCATCATCACTAAGGATTAAGCCATCTGCTCCTATACCGTAAACAAAAGAACCATTCTTAAGCCTAACCGGAACAAGATTATGATCGGAATTCTCAAAAAAGATGCAGAAATCGTAATCAAGGTTTAATTCTTTCTTTATTTTTTCATAGTTCTCTGCATACTGTGAAGTATTGGCAAGATCCTGCAGTCTTTCAAGGTCAATAATATTTTGGGGGGTTACAAACCCATACTTATTATCATTGCTAATCGTAAAGAACTGATCTGCATCCTGAATTATTGTAAAGAGTTTTTCTTCACTTAGCTCACCAACCCTAGCAAATGTCATAGAATAGATTAAAATAAATAGCCCCACAAATATCAATACGGCAAACAAGATATCCATTGACCAAACCTGCCCTTTCTTGTTCATTGATTAACCTCTTGTGATATTAACGAAATTATCTCCTTTATATATAAAGTTAGCGCCTGGTCCGATTTCTCCGCTGACATTATAATAAAAAGCTACCGTTGCTGCTGAAAGATCGGAGTATGGAAAAAATACTGAAATCATTGAAGCATTTTCAGCAGTGTCTAATATTATCTCGTATTCATTTCTGCCGAGTTTGAAAGGAAGCATAATTTCTCTGCTATAGCCGGCATGAGCTTTTATAGCAAAGTTTATTTCTTCTTCTAAATAACGAGCGAGATCTTCTAATCCAAGAATGCTTGATTTCCTTTGCATATTGTAGAACTGTTCATAAACTGCAACAGTGAAAAAAGAGAAGAACAAAAAGGCAAAGGCAAATACCAATGCAAGTTCAACGGCAGCCTGGGTTCGTTTTGACATCTTAATCCAAAATAGTTATATTAACGATCTGTTCTTCATCAAGATAAACTGAATCAAATCTTACAGTGATTATTCCTTCCTGAAGTGGCCTGTTCAGATTAACATTGATTGGATAGTATGTTGAGAAAGAGAAATTTGTTTTATCAGGCAGAATGAATATGATGTCTTGATTATTGTAACCTCCTGCTGTTATGTTTTCTAATGGCGTTGGCACCCTTTGCTGAGCCGTGATCCTTGCAGGAACACCTATGTTATATACCTTTTCAACATTCTCCAAAAAAAAGTTCCCCAATGTTTCCAACTGCTGTTTCTTCGTCTGTTCTGTTTCTCCAACCATTGAATTATATCCTATAAACAAAACTGGAATAAATAAGGCAATTATGATTACTACTGTAAGCAAATATTCCATTGAAAACTGAGATCTCTTTATTCTGTTTAATATCATATTAAGAATTATGGGAGAACAATTTATAAAGGTTTGTATCTATTTAAAAGTAATCAAGAGAAGATAAAAAATCTTATTATTTAGAATAAATATGCTAAAGAATTACCTGAAAAACAATATAAATATTATAGCAATTCTATTAATATTGCTTATTGCAATTATTGTATTGATATTCGCTAAAAGCATGTATCGATTTGATGTGATTATTTTTAGGATAATTGAAGGAATAGCTTAGCCAATATAATCAATTATTTAACAAACCATTCTCTTTAAAACTAAAAAATCCTTCGGATGCTACTATAACATGATCCAATAGATTCAGGCTCATCATATTTGATAATTTTTTTATAAGCATAGTAATCTCTTTATCTTCTTGGGAGGGGGTAGGATCTCCAGAGGGATGATTATGAACCAGTATGATTGAAACAGCACTTTGTCTTATTGCTTCCTTAAAAATCTCTCTTGGATGGACAATTGATTCATTTATTGTTCCTTTAAATAATAGCTTTTTTGAAATTATCTTGTTTGCAGAATTCAGGCAGAGAAGAAACACATTTTCCTGATCTTCATGTCTTAAAATTGGCAGCATTATGTTGTATATATCCTCAGGCGATTTAACCTTTGTAAAAGTCTCATTGGATGACATGTTCATTCTCTTTGCTAATTCAGTCACGGCTTTTATCTGACATGCCTTTGCCATCCCTATACCATTTACCCTCAAGAGCTCCTGAATAGAAACCTTAGAGAGTTGATCAAAGTTATATCTTGAAAGAAGGGCATTGCTAATCTCTAAAACATTGTTGTTTTTGCTGCCACTGCCAAAGATTATGGCAAAGAGCTCTGCGTTGCTCAATGCAGATTCCCCCTGTTCAAATAATCTTTCTCTTGGTCTGTCTGAGGCAATGATTTCCTTAACTTTCATAATGCATATTGATGAGGTTTAATTTAAGAATTCAATTGTTTTAAAATTGTGAATCTCACGAGAAATAAAAGGACTTGCTGTAAAGAATGATTTATTCTATCATGATTGCCTTGCCATTTTTTAATGCATCGGCGATTTTTCTTCTTGCTGATTTTAGTGTTCTAAAGAAGCTTGGTTGAGAAACTCCCATCTTTTGAGCTGCTTCAACCTGATTTAATTCGTCTATTTCTATTAAAATAAAAGAAGAGAGTTCTTCCTTGCTTAGAACAACTACCTCAAGATCTCGTATAGGAATTCCCTGAGGTTTAAAATAGGTAACCTTTGGATTAAAATTGATCCTCCGTCTTAATCTTGGCCTTGGCATACCAAAAAGGAGAATCTTTGATTTATAAAGTTGTTGTTAATGAAACAAGCAGTTATGAATAATAATCTGAAACACCTAAATACTATTTATGCTAACAAAATGAATAATAATTCGTTTGGAGGTAAAAAAATGCCAAATATGGTTAGAACTGGACCAATTGGAGAAGGTCCTATGACTGGTCGAGGCCTTGGAAGATGTTCTTCTAGAAGATACGCTGGAAACGGAAGAGTTGACTTCGGAAGAGGATTTATAAGAGTTCTTGGACGGGGATTTAGAGGTTATAGAAATGCCCCATTAGACATTGAGACTGAAAAAAAGGAACTTGAAGCAGAGAAAAAACTAATTGAAGAGAGATTAGCAGAATTAGAGAAGAGATAGACAACTCAGTCAGGCCGTAATTTTTTATTTTTTTTATTTATTATTCTAATATTTTCATTAATACCTCAATATTCACTTCTATACTGTTTATACTCCGATTGATTGTTTTTCTTAATTATGTTAGATAAAAATAGGAAAGATTTAAAAAGGTAGGGCACTGACTAATTTTGTTAGGGCAAGACTCTAACTAAAGTAAAAAGTTGTGAGAAAAATGGAAGGAACAGTAAAGTGGTTTAATAGCAAGAAAGGCTATGGCTTTGTAAAAGGCGATGATGGAGAGGATTACTTTGTCCATCATACACAAGTACCAAGAGGCGTTTTCTTAAAGGAAAACGATAAGGTTACATTTGAACCTGCCGATACAGACAGGGGAAAACAAGCGCAGAATCTTGAGATTCAAAGGGATTAAGAATTTTGATTCCTTAGGCTCAGAAATTTTTTCTTTTTATGATTTATTTTTAATTATCTAACTTGTTCTGATTAGTTTTAATCATAAAATAAATAAATATTTAAAAAACAAGGCTTTTCAAAATATAAATGGGAGAAGGGAGAAATTTTGGAAGCATTTTGATAACCCCGGGATGCTCTAACAATTGTGTCTTTTGTAAGATTAAAGCATATCCTGATAAAAAAGATCTAACCAAAGAAGATGAGAAGCAGTTATTGATAGATTCAATGTTTTTTATTAAAAAAGGCTACAAAACTATTGACATTTCTGGTTCTGAACCTTTGAGGTATTCTAAGATTATTCCTTATTTTAAATGGATAACTCAGTTCTTTAAAGAAGTAAATCTCCTTGATCCTTGCAATAGACTTGTCGATGAAGAGTTCTGCAAAGAAGTTCTATCATGCGGGATATCAAGAATACTCCTTCCAATATATGGAAGCAAGCCAGAGATTCATAATGCTTGTGTTGGCAACCCCGAGGCTTTTGATAATATAACTAAAGCTCTTTCAAACATAAAAAAATACAACAAAAATGTTAAAATAGAGATTACAACGATGATATTAAAACAAAACTATTTTGACATCGCAGAATTGGCAAGATTTATAGATAAAGCAGGATTTCATTTGGACAAAATAACTATTCCGCACTGTCATGCAGATAATAAAGCCATAAACTATGATGAATTCGTTGCTGACTTTGATAAAGTAAGAAATGCATTACTAAGCGTAGATAAGGAACTGTCAAATATATTCTTAGATCATATTCCTGCATGCATATTAAAGCCAGAAGAGATTCAAAATATGCAATATTCATTTTTTAATGAATACTATTTATATAAACTTTCTGAGAAAAACAAAGAAACTCCAAAAGTCGAGGAGATTGTAAAGGATTATAGAGGACAACACCAAACTAAATACTGTAAAGAATGTTATCTTTTTAAAGAAGGAATTTGTGGTGGAATATACAAAGGACATTATGAGAGAAATCTTAATTATCATTTTCATCCTTTTACAAAAGAAGGTTATTTAAAAAATAAAGAAAAGATTGTCTTTCTAAAGGTAAATAAATAATAGCCCCGAGCGGATTCGAACCGCTGTCTCAGGCTCCAAAGGCCTGAATGATTGGCCTCTACACTACGGGGCTAATGTCTGCTGAAGAAATAATTGTTCTTTTTAAACCTTTTTGCTTTCATCATTATCACCGATAAGAAACGAACTACTCACAATACTTAAAAAACAAAACAGATGATTTAGATTTAAGTATGGCGTCTCATACAAATTCTAGTCCTATCATATCAAAAGAAATATTGCACTCATTACAACGAATCAAACAAAAGCGTAGAAGAATGCTAAGCAAGGCCGATTATAATAAAGAATAAACTAAAACCTCAGGCTCATTCTATATTTGTCAATATTAAAACCCCATTTTTTATAAATTGCTAACGCTGGATTATCTGGATTAACATCTATCCTGCATATGCAGATGCCTTTAGATTTGAGAAATTCAATAAAACGATCTTTTAATCTTGTTGATATGCCTCTGTGTCGAAATGGTTTAGAAACAAAGATTTCTTCGATATACCCTGTTGTTTCATATAAGTTTTTCTCTATAATCCCAGTCAGATATCCAACAATTTTAGAGTCTGATTCTGCTATAACTATAATCCCTTTCCCAAGATAATTACTTAGTTCACAGGATATAAAGGAATTAGATTTTGAAATACCGTATTCTTCGTTAAACTCTTTTTTTATTGAAATGAGCGATTTCAAATCAGAGTTAGTAGCGAGTCTTATTTCCATAATCATCATAATATAACAGATTATATAAAAGTTGTTAAAAAGACTTAGTTATCTTATTTTCAAAATCACGAAGTTTTTGTTTTTCTAGGAAAGGACATTTATCAGAAGGATAATTTAGGAATTCCTGCAAAGCTTCTTCTCGTCTTGAAGAAAGATATACATTCTCTAAAGACTTATTTTTTACATTATCATATATTTGCCCATCAAAGAAAAGACAGCACTTCACATCTCCATTAGGCATAACAGTTAAAGTATTATCCCAACAAGCTCTTCCTTTATTATATAGTCGATAAACCAAATCTGTTGATGCTTCTTCCATCCTTTTCTTCGCTCCCGGAACAAGAATATGATCCAAGATTACAGAAATACCATATTTGTCAGATTCTTGTTTTAACCTCTTAAGCAAACCGCTCTCCTTAGCGCTTTGCCATAACTTCTTAGTATATTGAATGTCCTCTTCTTTACCAGAAAACCTTCCAGATGGTCTCAGCATAACCAAACTCCAGTGTTTTCCACCATATTTTGATATGAACTTAACAGAATAACAAACTTTTTAAATAAAGCAGTATTCTCCCTTCCTAGGACGGCCATAGCGGTAGGGCAATACCCGATCCCTTTTCGAACTCGGAAGTCAAGCCTACCTGCGTTTGGAGATACTGGCTTTTGCCGGGAATACCTTTCGCCGTCCACATAGTTTTTCTAAAATTAATTTAATCAATAGTAAAAATCTTCAACTGGTGATTCGTTTGTATTAATTTCATATTCTGATATTGCTCTTGCAGAGAGTGCCACGAATTCCTCTTTTGAGATTGGAATTCCGGAAAGGCTTATTGCTTTTGCAAGCCTAAAGCCCCATTCCCTAAATTGTTCTCCATTGTATTTCATTGAAAAGAGATTAGTCAATGTAAAATCACAGATAAAGCCATTGTTTATCTCAAGAACAGATTTCCTTCCTTTTGCCCTAACTGTTTTGTTTTTAACTATTAAGGAATCCCTGACAAAAGAATTCCCTTTTTTTTCAAAACCTAAGGCTTTTAAGCATCTTTCAAGAAGAATATACAATCCTTTTTTGAATTCATTGTTGGTTAATTGATCAGCTAACTCTTCATTAAAAACACTATCTAAATCAAGATTTGTTAATTTGAAAACCCTGCCCAAGTATGCCTTGTTTCTTTGATTAGTCTTTCCATGACTCCAGTTATTCTCAACAAGATAGGCATAATTATAGTTTCCTATCTTCTTAACTCTTATAAACATAACAAAACAAAGATTTCCTTTCTTTTAATTGTTTTGGATTTTAAATTTGCTTTAACGAGTTCAAAATAGAGGGAAAAAGCAATAAAATAAGCAAGAACAGTAGTTGGCAAAGTTGATGGCTCTATAAACTAGATTTCAGGGTCAATTTAAGTTTTTATAAGTCGTCATTCTCCAAATCAGATTTTAATCGTTCATTGAGAAATAGATATCTTTTTGATAATTTTCTTTTGAACTCTTAAGGTTTTTTTTGATAAACTTAAAATCTTGACTAACACAAGGTTTATATATAAAAGTCCTATATGAGTCGTTAGGCCAAATCGCTGGGTCGCTGGGATTTAAACTAGAGACGAGTAAAATATGATAACTAACGAAGAATTTGCCAAAGCAACAAAAGAATTTGATAATATTGAAAAAAGAGGTAGTTTCTACAATATGGCCATTGATCTTATTGAGAAAGATTTTGAGATCGAGGCTTATTTTCTAATTCTTGCCACTTGGAATTTTGCTCGTTTTAGATATGCTGTAAACAATTTTGATATCAATGGATTTAAAGAAAAAATCAAAGAACTTAATCCTTATTTTGACAAAGTGAAAGACAAAGATTTTAGAACTATAAATTTTGATGAGTATAAAGACAATATAAAAAAGATATTTACAACCCTATCTTCAATTAAAGGGGTTGAATACACTGGGACATCAAAAATAATGCATCTTAGAAACAGGTCTGTTTTTGTTATGTGGGATGGGTATATTAAAGGAGAGAAGCCAAAGAGATATTACAACGAGCTTGAAATTGTGAAAAGTGGATTCTGGAAATATAAGAGATATAAGAATGATCCTGAAAATTATTTTCAATTCCTTAAGGATATGCAGGAAAGGTTTAAAGACATAATTTTTCAGAGTAATGAAAAAACCTTTGCTAAAGCAATAGATGAATTCAATTATGTTAAGATAACTCTTCCGATCCAAGACATGGAAAAAAAAGAATAAGAGGTGAGAAATTCACAATCTTTATTCACAAGGTCATAGCACTTTCCAGCGGCTCTTCGGTCTCTATCGCTCTCTCGTCCTTTATAAAGCTCGGAATGTATAAAGCAGACATATGGTTCGGGCTTACACCATCCAAAAATTTCGGCTTTGCAAAAACTTTATTTCATGCTATGAACCTTATCTGTAATTGAGATGCTAAAAGAGGCTGGATAAATGATACCATCAAATATTGAGAGGGAACACATTATTAAGGCCATACGGGAAATTGATTCAAATGAAATTCCTCTTGGCAGGGAATCAAAGAAATTTTGCTTGATCTTTGAAGAAAAGCGATATCCGCCAAAATATGTGTTATCGTTAGCTAACAGATTTGCTAATAATAAGGAACTCAATCCGTCTAAGTTTAGTGGTGGTCAGGAAACAAATAATTTTTTAAAGAGATTGGGGTTTGATATCGAGGAAACTCCCTCATCGGGTACATTTGTTAAGTCAATTTCTTCTCAAAGGAAATCCTGTGAAACAACACAAAAAAGACACAATGAAAGATGTCCAGAGTGCAAAAATACTATTAAAAGAATGTTAAAGAAGATTTATGGCGATGTAGAGATCAATTATAAATTTGAAGTGAGTACAAATGTTGAGGATTATAAGGATTTTTCATTTTATCAAAAACTCAAAGAAATTCTTTTAGAACTCCAGAAGTACAGAGGGCATACAGATTTTGTAAGAGCTCGGAACCTTCCTCGCTGTGATTTTTTCGTTCCAAATCCCGGCTTCATCGTAGAGTTTGACGAATCCCAGCATTTTACAGAACCGAGAAAAATATCACTGCAAAAATATCCAAAGAATCTTAAATTAGGCTTTTCACTTAGGAAATGGACTGCTCTTTGCGAAAAAATCAATGCAAAGGATAATTATCCGCCTTTCAGGGATGAACAGCGAGCGTGGTATGACACTTTGAGGGATTTCCTGCCAGAAATCAAATGCTTGAAACCCACAGTAAGACTTTACTCCAAGGAAATGCAATGGTGTAGTTTAAACCCAGAAAATCCACGGGATATAGAAAAGTTTAGAAAACTTATCGAAAATAGACTAGGAAGATTAAGTAATTGGGTTGCGACAGTAGTTCTTCGATCGAATGGAGAATATTCCAATGAGGATCGGCTTGAGGTTTTATCTCAGGTCGTGGACTTGATTGCAAAGAAAACGGATGGCGATGGTGTGATTTTATTCCCAGGTGGGTGGTTTAGTGCAGATAAAAAAGGGGCGAGAAGTCTGTATAAATTGGTAGAGAAGCAAGTAAGAACTATTCTTAGTAAAAAAGATAGAATTATGATTGCTTGCTTGGGGATTGACGGAAGAAAAACAAGCGAGTGGGCAAAGGACCAGATCGGAGCGGCAATAAGCAGAGAAGGTATCATAGCCTTAGGACGAAAATTCCATCCAACGCTTAATGAAAAAGAGAATGTTAACCTTGCGAGTGACCACTTAGAGAAAGAGAAAGACAAGTCCAGGGTATTTAAATTTGGCGGAAGGAAATACTTTATTTGTGTTTGTTACGATATTTTTGGAATAAAGCAAAAGCGAATACCTAATTTTGGAATAGATGTTGTCCTGGATCTCGTTCACGGTTTTCATCCGAAAGGTAAAGGTCCGTCTGGTGCCCCAAATTTTGCTAGACACGGATTTGCTGGAGTCTCAACTCAATGGAAATGCCCTGTTTTTGGTGCTGCGGTCTTCTTTAACCGCGAAATCCCTGAGCGTTGGCCGTCAGGTGTTTATTGGGATGGAGGAAAGACTCGTAACTCCGAGTGCACCTATGAGAATATAAGTCTAAAACCAGTTGAAGATAATATGCCACTCAAAGTATCGGAAGGTGTTGCCTCAGTAAGAATCTATAATCTTGACGTGATATAAAAATGCTACAAACATCACAACAGCAGATAACACAGCATATACGCTTTGGGCTGACGCCCTTGCCCTTCAGGACATTGCCTTCGGCAACGTCGTATATGCTAGAGCCGTTCAACTCAGGTTTCTGAGAGTTAAAATATACAATCTTACTCCAAATATATTTGCTGGGATAAAAATTCTTATTTTTAACCGACTTTGTGAGAAATTTTATAAAAAATTTATATTATTGCTAATTCATGAGATTTTTTTATTACCTAATTAATCTGATTTTCAAATAGCTTTATCAATGTTGTCAGATAAGCAATAATGAGAAAAGTATAAAAAGAGAAAGATTACTATTGAGTAGTTGTAAAATGACAAAAACAGAAAAAATTCAGGCAATTATCCCTGCTGCAGGGGCTGGCACAAGACTTAAACCTCAAACGCACAATAAACCAAAGGCATTAGTTTCTGTAGGAGGCAAACCAATAATTCATCACATAATTGATGCGATAATAGAGCAAGGTATAAACGACATTGTTGTGATAATAGGATATTTTGGAGAAAAGATAGAAACAGATCTCTCAGCAGCATATCCTAAGGTAAGATTCACATTTGTTGAGCAAAAACAAAGATTAGGATTAGGACATGCAATAGGGGTTGCTAAGGAATACATACATGATCCAGTGCTTATTGTTTATGGTGATACATTATTTGAAGGCGAGATTTCAAACGCATTTAAAACAAAATTTGATGGCGCAATCGGAACAAAGATAGTTGATGATCCTAGAAGATACGGGATTGTAGAGAAAGATGGAGAATACATAAAAAGACTTATTGAAAAACCTGATTTCATTAGAAGAAGCGAGGTTATTATTGGCGTAAATTTCATACGGAATTATAAATTAATGTTCAAGGCAATTGATTATCTTATTGAGAATAATATATCTTTCAGAGGCGAGTATCAGCTTACACATGCTTTCCAGAAAATGGTTGAATGGGGAGCTAAACTTACAACATTTAATATTGAAAACTGGTTTGATTGTGGCACAAACGAGGCATTATTAGAGACAAACAGACATATTTTAGAGAAGCATAGCAAAAACAGGAATCCTGTTGTTTTTAAGGATAATATTCTTCTTCCCCCAGTGTATATCTCAAAAAGGGCTACCGTCAGAAAATCAATAATCGGGCCTTATACATCAATAGCAGACGATGCAGAAGTTGATAATGCGGCAATAGAGAATACAATAGTAAACGAAGGAGCTTCCATAGAAGGAATAAGAATTGCTGATTCAATCATTGGACAAAACAGCAAAGTCAAGGCTTTCCCTTATACTTTAGTAGTTGGCGATGATTCTGAGATGATAGTAAGTGTTCCAAAGCAGATTCAATCAGTAGAAGCAGAGGGAATCAAATCTGAAGAAGAGAAATAAAAGGGCTAATAGACTTTTAAGATCTTTCTTAATATTGGACTAAGAATCATTGTGAAGATGATATATGCAAGGATCCAGTGGAGCTTTATTCCTAAGTTTATTCTCATCGGTTTATTTGAAAGCTTAATCTGCTTAAGAACAGAATCCTTTATATTCTCAACAGGAGGCTCATAAATCTGTCTTTCAGAAAGGATGATGTTCTTTGAAAAATTTTGATTCTGGAAAGAGATAAGAACTGAATAGTTTCCTTCTTCATTTCCTTTAAAGGTATAGTTGATTTCTCTTGAGGGGGAGGTTGGCGAGATATTTATCAAATAAAGACCTTCGGAAGGTTCAACAATAACTTCTTCAGGCGATATATTGTTCTCAAAGATTAAGGTCATATTGAAAGGCTCTGTCGGGCTTAAAGGAAAGAAAGCAAGATGCGCATTTAGCCAGCCAAATAAAATCAATATCGGCAGGATTGTATAAAAATTTACCTTTAACATATGTTTGTTATATTGACCTTGCACACTAAAAAGCTTCTTCTGTGTCTCCATCATCTTCTTTTGGTTTGTTCTATTTTGTTTCATCTCATTGCTAAGCTTCTTCATCTCTGCCTTCAGTCGCTTCATTTCCTTCTGATCTGAGAAGTATTTGATTATTAAGGTAGAAATCAATGTAACAATAAAAGCAAATATAAAAAGAGCAAGAGCAGGATGCAGATAAGTCATCCATCCAAGCAAGAAATCCAAAATTGATTCAAACATCATTAATATCACGAACTTATTATTTTTTATGCTGGTTATGTATACATTGCCAACTTATTTATGCTACTAATTTTACGCTTATATAAAGATATAGTTTTATCACGCTTTGAACAACTTCCTCAGGAAAGGAGGCATATCCATTGCATGATCTCTTTTAATATCCTCATATAATCTGTAAATAATCATCACCGAAAGCAGGATTCCTGTTCCTCTTGATAATGCATTTGTCATATCAGCAAGAGCTGCAAGAAGTCCAACAGAGGCGCCTCCCAAAACCGTCAACGGCCATATATACTTGCTAAGCATTCTTTCAAGTATTTTTTTATCCCTCCTAAAACCGGGAATCTGAAGTCCAGAATTAATAATCTGCTCTGCTTGAGATGCAGGATCCATTCCTGATGTCTTTACCCAGAAGATTGAAAAAAGTATAGCACCACCTACCATCAAACCAGCATAGCCAAGCATTGCTCCAAGCATTGCAGGGGTAAAGGAACCATTAATCAAACTGGTGATAACACTTGGACCTGAGAAAAACATCTGCATATTATTAACAACCATTGGATTCGTAGCGATAAACCCTACGAACATAGAGATATTATTAAGCAAAGTTGCTGTAAGGATTACAGGAATATTGCTTGTATATATGAAATTCAATGGCCATCTGACTGCATATCCTCTGACCCTGCCCGGCGACAAAGGAATCTCTATCTTCATTGCTTGCAAATATACTGCAAGCATAAAAACAACAACAGTAAAGAAAATTCTTGATAATTGCTCTAAAAGAACGCTTGGCTCTCCTAGGTATAGAGCCTGAAAGATGCCAGGGATTGCACCGCTAAAGTGAACTCCATCAATCTTTATCCAACTGAAAGCTCCAATGAACATGCTCTTTCCAACACCTGCAACGATGAATAAGCTGATACCGGAACCAAAGCCCCACTTTGAAACTACCTCATCCATTAATATGATTAAGAAACCACCTAAACATACCTGTAAGAAGAGTAAAAACCTTAGAAGACCTATCTGGAAAGCGCTCAGTGCAACCGCACCTTCAATAGCGTAAGTTACAAACTGATTGCTCGCGGGATCATAATAGGGGGATGGAGAAAGACCACCTAAATAAACATATATTGCACCTTCAACAATTACGAAGACGACGGCAAACACCTTCTGCAAAGCCTGAAACTTCTTTTTTCCATCAGGAGAATGAATGTCAAGCTTTAAGATATCTGCACCTACCAAAACCTGAAGAATTATTGAAGCGGTTACTATTGGCCCAATACCTAAAGAAACCAAAGAGCCAAAAGAAGCTCCAAGAATAACAGAAAGGGATTCAAATTGTTGTAGAGCCTGCTCTCCTAATCCAAAGAGAGGTACCAGCGAAAGAACAAAGTAAGACACTAACATGATTAGTGTCCACTTAAGCTTTGTATTGAAAGGGACCCTCTGTTGAGTAGGTTTCCTAACCTCAGGAAGGAATTTTGCAAGATTTACAATTTTGTCGATCATTTTGGATTTAAATCCTCACAAACAGATTCATAAATCAATTCAGGTTATTTAATCATTCTTCTGTGCTTTCTGTTTCTTTACCATTCTTTGATACGGCTTTTGATTTCACATTTGTTTGAATCTTATTCTCGTCTATTTTAATGATTCCTCCTGCCTTTTCAACTTTCTCTTTTGCTTTTTTAGAGAAAGACTCAACAGTTATTTCATAATTATGCTTTAAACTGCCTGAACCGAGAAGTTTAGTATAACCTGCCTTTTTAAGATCTATGACATAGCGATTGCCATTTTTCTTTGCTACTCCAGAAGAGATAAAAGAGTCAAGTTTTTCATCCAATGAGCCAAGATTGATAGACACATGATTCTCACGCAGTGATTGTTTTCTGTTGAAGCCTCTTCTTCCAAAATAATCCTTATCTTTCCAAAAAGAAGGTTTTTTTGAATCAGCCCTTTTTCCTGAACCGGCATGACCTCTTCCGCCTTTGTTACCGCTACCCCTGTGCTTTTTCTTAGCCCCGAAGCCGTATGTTTTCTTGCCTCGTTGCCTTGACGCCTTTTTCCTTTTCAAAACGACCATAACCATCCCTCACAAATATCATAAAGATTATTGCATATTAAAGTTAATTCATTTCTTTTCAATCATTCTATTCAGGAGCTCCAAAAAAGATTCTTCGTTCTTCTTCCCAAGGATGCCTTTTGGACTTCCTCTTTTAATTGTTTTTTTGAAGCCGTGCCTGGGCGGAGATAAATTATAAACAGATAACAAGTCTGAGGAGTATTCAGGAGTTCCGAGCTTTAGATTATCTATTGCCTCTTTTGAAAGCTCTGCCCACACTCCCATTTCATTTAAAGAACGGATCATGCCAGTTAAATCTGACGTGTTTTTTGCTATGAGCAAAGAATGCTTTCTTTTTAGCTTTAAAGATTTAAGCGTATATTTCTTTTCAGGAGTTACATTTAATAATCCTCTAACAAGAATAAAAGCAACATATTCTTTTTGGGGAGATGAACTGCTTGGATTGCCCGGTTTTTTAATAGATTTTGTAGTTCCTTTTGTGGATTTTTCCTTCACGGCCTTTGCCTTTCCTTTAGCCATTTCCTTGTTTAAATTATCTTTTACCATTTTTCCCCTTGTTCATTCTTCATTTAGTTTGCTTCTTCATTTGGTTCATTTGCCAGGATTTCATCGTTAGCAAGTTCATTAGCAATGGAGAATGTTCCATCAACGATGCCTAAAGATTTTGATTGTTCATTCGTTATTCTCATTTCTGACATTTTTAAAAGACAATCCCATAAGGCAGCGACATGATTAATCTTATTCTTAGTCTTGCCCCTTGACTTTCCCCATACATCCTTGACACCTGCTAATCTCAGCACCTTAGCCAATTCTTTGTTTATAACAAGACCATTGCCTTTTGGAGCAGGAATTAATTCAAGTTCGACAGAAGCGCATTTTCCAACAACTCTAAAGGGGACAGAATGATGTTCGCCGCAATGACATTGCCAAGAACCGCATCCTCTTTTTATTTTAATTATATTTAACTTGGCCTTTCTTATTGCTTTTTCTCTGGAAGGAACAGTTTCCTTAGCCTTTCCTATTCCTATGCCAACATGACCATCATAATCACCAACAACTGCAACAGTTGTGAAATGAGGCTTGTTTCCTTCTTCTGTTTTTTTCTGAGTTTGTCTAAAAACCCGTCTTTGACCTCCACCGAACTTCCCCTTAGCCTGCCCTACAAGTATCAGTTCTGAAGATAAGTTTGGCAATAAGGCATCAACGATTTCTTCTTCCAAGATTGTCTTTCCCTGGCTTAATATTTCATCAATATTCTTAATCCTGCCTTCTTTGACAAGCCTTCCCAGCTCTGTCTTTGGCTGCCATTGTTGAACATCTTCGCTAACTATCTTTTCTACTATAATTTCTTCTTCTGATTCTTCAGGCTCTATAAATTCTTCAGTTTCATCAAAAGGGATTGATTTGTTTTCTGGCTTTTTCTCTTGATCCTTCTTAATTGAAGTTTTTCTTGATTCCGTTTTTTTTGATTTTGATTTGGTTTGTTTAGCCATCGTCATGCCTCATTTTTTGTATTTTTTTATTTTTGATATTGCATTTTTAACTCTTTTAAATTGAATTCAACATTTTGAGTGTTTTGTCAAATTGCGTTTCAATATCTTCTGGATTTTGTTTGTTCTTTACAAACAATGAAAATCTTTCTTTAAACTGACCTTCATTCTTCAGTTCTTTGATATAATTAGCGATATGAGCTCCTCTTATTCTTTCTTCAGAAGGAAATACTTCTGGAGAAACAGGGATGTTAAAGCCTGCATCTACAAGGCCTTTTGCAAAAGCAAAATATCTGCCGCCCTTCTTAGGCACAACAATTCCTGTATCAAATATTGCTTCATTAAAACCATCTTTCATGCAAAGCTTAGCAAAGTAAAATCCGAAAAGATAACATGTTGGGATATTTGGATTTGTGAAGAACCAACCATGCTCCTTAAGTGATGATGCTCTTGCAGTTTTTAATACCTTATCGCCTTTTTGATCATATTCAATAAACTGAGCTATTGCATCCTTGCTACCTATCCTGAAATAAATTCTTGGCTTGCCAGATTTTAATAGCGAAAATCTCTTTTTGTAATCTGTTCTGCCTTGCCTCTTCCTTCTGTGTGGCACAGTCCTGTGTACATGTTTCTTAACCATTTTTATTCTCTCGTCTTATGACATTTTCAAATACATATAACTTAATATGACGAAGATTCCTAAAGAATCCTCCTTTTATCATCAAATAAAGCTTTCTGTATTCTTTTGATGAAATCTTCTTAGATTGTCTAAGTCTCTTTATGAATTCCTTCTGCTTTCGTGTTGAATTTATTCTTAACTGCTTTGCATTTGTCCTAGCATTCTTCTTTCCTTTCCTGCTACCTTTATTCTTCCTTTTTCCCTTTGCCTTTTGCTTCCTGATCTTGTTTGCTCTCGCTCTTGAAACTCCTCTTTTTGGCTTGAGCGTTATTGCCCCTTTTTTTATCAAAGAGCGGATATCTTCTTTTGTTACAGCTTCTCCTATCTCTTCTAAAGCATCCTCAACCAAAACAACACGCTTAGGAGATGCCTTCAAAATATCTGCTGCAATCCTTTTTTGAAAATCAAGTTTCATTAACATCACGCTCATTAACTTTTCTGAGTGAGTATTTTATCCCATTCCTTCTTTTGCTGCTCTTTTTGTTCCTCTCTCTGCTTCGCCTTTTCTTCTTCTGTTATGTTTTCCTCTATTGTTTTTTTGGTTTGCTTTTGTGCTTCTTCTATCTTCTCCTCTGTCTTTTTTGGCTTTTGTTTTATTCTGGTTTTTCTTGCTTTAAAATCATCTTCTAATTTTTTTAGGTATGAAACAGGATCTTTTATTCCATATAAAGAGATTCCTTGTTCAATCGCTGCATTTATTATCTTAATTCTTTTCTTAGAGCCAACAGATGATGCAATAACTGCACATTCTTTCTTCGCATCAACTGCTTTTATTTCATCGGCATTTTTTATTACAACTGGCATCAGGCCATTCTTGATCATTCCTCTAACTTCTTTAGGTGATGAATATCCAGATTTTCTCTTTGAAGGACCTCCTTTCTTGTTTAGCCTCATCTTTGATTGAGATCCTGTGGGCCTTCTCCATCTATCATTATTTCTTATTCTTTTAACTGAATTGAATCCTTCCTGTTTGAAATCAGGTTTTCTTCTCTTGATTTGTGACCTTTGAGCTATTAATTCATCTATCATACGATTCACCTATACAATTGCTTTGCCTGCCTTCTCAACGATGTATATGCCATCCTGGAATCTTCTTCTATCCCTGTTTGTTATTCTTGTTAATTTTTCTATACTTCCAGCAACGGCTCCAACCTTTTCTTTATCGTTTCCTTCCAATACAATATAATTTCCATCAATCTTTAATGAAACATCCTTTTGAATTTCAAGTGTTCTTGGAACTTTTTCACCTAGGAAATTTTTTACAGACAGCACATTATCCTTAAAACTAACATTCATTGGGAAGTGACTTGAACATATCTTCAATTTATAAACAAAGCCCTCGCTCACTCCTTTTATCATGTTTTTTAAAATAGCCTCAAAAGTTCCTAAATGCATCTTATCTCTTTTAGTTGCGTTTCTGCAACTGAGAACTATGCTTTTAGGCTTCAATTCAATTGATAATTTATGATAATAAAAAGGCCTCTCTAGCGTTCCATTAGGACCTTTGAGCTGAATCAGATTGCCTTCGAGCTTTGCCTCTACTGCTTCTGGCAATTTTATTTCAGTACTCATTTTTTCTTGTTTCATCTTAACCATCCGAATTAGCTATCAGCACAGATTAATAGCAATATGCGAGCAATCTTCCTCCTATCTTCTTTTCCCTCGCCTCTTTAAGTGTCATTAACCCTTGAGAGGTTGTTATAATTATGATTCCAAAATCAACCGCGGGAAGATACCTTTGTTCAAACTTGTCAAATTCTTTCAATGTCACAGGAAATCTTGGTTTTATTGAATTGCAATCGTTTATATTTCCTAAAAGGTTAAGTGTAATAATCCTACCTCTCGTAGTTTCCTCTACTTTATATTCTCCAACATATCTGTTTTTTCTAAATATGTCTAAAATCTGCAACAATACATTTGAAACAGGATAGAGCTCAACCTCTTTCTTTCCTATTTTTTCTGCATTTAAAATCTTAGACAATGCATCCGCAATTGGATCATTCAATGCCATTTTAACACCTTAATTATCCTTAATTATCCTTAATTATATTTCTTAAATCCTAGTTCTTTTGCAGTTTCTCTGAAACAATGCCTGCATAAATGTATACCATATTTGGAAATATGGCCTCCTGCCCTTCCACATCTCTGACATCTGTGTTTATCTACGCCATAGCTTCTTTCCTTTGGAGATGAATGTTTTAAATACTTCTTTATCTTCGCGGGCTTGGCTTCAAGTTGCTTAAACACTTTTTTATAATTTGAAGTAGTCATCATATCACCTATTCTACATTAACATTAAAAGCAGTTCTCATAAATTCTATTCCTTCCTGCTTTGAAACAACATGAGATTTGCCTATTTTCTTTCTAAGATATTTCCTCTCCTTAACTCTGTAGCCTTGTCTTGAAAGAGTGACAGATACCTGAAATCCTAAAATACCCAATTCATATATGTAATCCATATTCGGCAAATCTATGTATTCTTTAATACCGAATGAAAAGTTTCCTTGTTCATCAAAATTATCTAATGAAAGTTTGTCATCTACTGCTTTTAACAATATGCGCAATTTATCCTCAGCTTCCTTCCCTCGTAATGTAACCTTACATCCAATAGGAAGCCCTGGCCTGATTGACCATGTTGGAATCCTTTTTTTAGCCAAAGTTTTGACTGGTTTTTTACCTGACACAATCCGCAGGAGCTTCATTCCTTTATCTAATCTATCCATATCTGTGCCGGTGCCCATACTTAAGCTAACCTTCTCTATGCGTATCTTTCTCATTGGATTCTCCTTCTTCCCTTCTAAAGGATTCTGTTCGTTCATTATTATCACATTATTCACATATCTTAATATAATCAAGCAATTTTAATAGCAGCCTCTTTCTCGCCAACAACAATAAAACTGCTAACTTTTGCATTGAAAACAGTGCCTCCTTCCTCAAGCACAGCTTCTTTTCCATTCGCTTGCATACCCTGAACTTCAGCGATTTTCCCAAGGTGTTTTCCTGAGAGCATAAAAACCTTTGCCTTCTTTTTTAAAGGCAAGCTCTCAATAATCTTCAAAGGTGGATACGAGACTAAAACAGATTGATACAAAGAATAGTTTGAATGTTCTTCATAAGGCAAAATTATATTCATCCCTGAACTCAAATTCAGCTGAACTCTTCTGTCCTTAAGAAGTCTCTTTCCAATAACCTGAAGGATAAATTTATCTGCCTCACTTTTATCAATCTCAATCATATCGATTCTTCCTTTCTTGTTAAGGATAACTCTGTAGTATTTATCAATTGTTGGAAAAGAGATGCAATCAAAAAGGCCGACTGGAAGTCTATAAGATTTTACCTTTTTTCCGTTTACATAAACAAGCTCTCTATTGATTAAGGATTTTACTTCCCGAGCATTTTCAACAATGCTTAAAACATCGCGTAAGGCCACTACAAGAGGCAAAGACATATTCATCGGATGTGCTCCGGGATCTGACTTTGCTACAAAAACATTATCTTTTCTGGCAATTAGCCAAGATCTTGGCGTTGCCAACCTTTTTATATGATTTTTTGCCATCTTTAATCACTCACATTCTGATTTTTTTCCTCTCCAGCCTTAGATTTTTGTGATTTCTTATTTGAACCTGATTTTGCTTTAGATCTTGGTTTTGATGTTGTTGAGCTCTCTTTTGATTTTTCTTCTGTTGTTTTTTTATTTCCTTTCTCCTTGACTTCCAGTTTAACTTCTTTATCTTTGGGTTGCTTTTCATTGCTTTCCTTTTGTTTTTCTTTTTCCTTTGATTCTGCATTTGATGATTCTTTTGATCCCCCTACTTTTGCTGATTTTTTACCAAATCTCCTCTTATCATCCATAGTCAGATTTGTAATCTGAAGGTTTGAAGGATCTATAGGAGGATGAACCTTTGAACCATCCTTTTTCAAGTAGCTAATCTCTGAAATATAGACTTTGCCTTTCTTCAAATCAACTCGTTCAACCTTACCACTTTTACCTTTAAAAGAACCTCTCATAACAATAACGCCATCTCCTTTCCTTATTGGCAATGATCTCTTTTTGTATTTCTCTCTAAGAGGTTTTGAAAGATTAGCAGATACAAAATTTTTTCTTATGTGAAGAGGAGCATTAGCTCTGTATTTCCTTTGCTTTCTCTTTTGCTTAGACGAGATCCATGATTTTGAAAACGATTTTTTCATTTTTATCCCTTTATTCCATAAATATCATTTAAACGATCACACTTGCAAGCTTTGCAATTCCCGGCCATCTTTCACAGGCTTCTTTTGCAACAGCACCCTTTATCAGGGTTCCTTTTGGATTTCCTTTATCATCTTTTAAAACAACTGCAGCATTATCTTCAAATGAAACTCTTGTTCCATCGGGCCTTCTGAACTCTTTTTTCTGCCTTATTATTATTGCAAATACAACCTTATGCCTCATCTCAGGCGTTCCTTTCTCAACACTTGCAACAACAAAATCACCAACGCCAGCACTACTAAGCCTGCCTTTAACGGTTTTATGACCTTTCACTGAGATGATTTTGATTATTTTTGCCCCAGAGTTGTCTGCTGTAGGGACTCTGGCACCTACAGGTAAAGCCCTTGTAACACTCGCTTTAATTCCTTTCATTTGAATCAACCAATCCTTCTACATGTTCTCCTTTCTTGATTACTTTAAGTAGGACAAAATTCTTTGTTTTGCTGAGAGGTCTTGTTTCTCCAATCAAAACCTCGTCACCAACTTTTACGTCAATACATTCTGGTTTATGAGCGTATAACTTCGTGATAACCTTACTATATCTATTATATTTTGGAACATAAATTGTTGATTCTGACTTAACAACGATGCTTTTATCCATCTTTGTAGAGCTTACTGCGCCCCTTCTAAGCCTGCCATGAATCCTTACTTTCCCGTGATAGGGACATTTTGGATCATTACATTCCTTCTTTGGAGCATTTGCCTTCAAATCAAAATTTATCATTCTTAATCACCAATTTCAAATCTTCATTTTTAACATCTTTTCATATCAATCTTTGAGCATTCACAAAAACCTTGTCATCCTCTGAACGAGATCACCGATCAAAAAATGACCAGCGAGTTCAATTTTGGAGCCTATGAGGTTTTTGTATTCTTCAGGGAATTGAAAAAGAGTTTTTTCAATCATAAAGGAACTCTGCCTCTTGACCAACTTTTTTGTTCGGCCATTATCGAGCAACACATAAAACAGTTCCTTTGTTTCACCAATCACAATTCCGTTCTTTTCCTTTCCTTTTTCAATGTAAGTTATTTCCTTCCCAATATAGTTGGCTGCAAAAACATTTCTGCAATATCTTAGTTCACGATTACTTAATTCGGATGCTTTCTGCTTTGAAGCCAGCTTGGGTAAGGTATTCCTTAACTCTGCTTTTATGATCCCCTTGAAGTTCAATAACGCCATTTTTATACGTTCCTCCACAAGCCAGCTTGTTTTTCAGTTCCTTTGTCAATCCCTTCAAGTCTATGTCTTTATCTGCAATACCTTGCACAACTGTATAAACCTTTCCGAATCTTCTTTTCACCGTTTTCACTTCAATGATTTGTGATTCTCTTGCAATTGAATCACAAACACACAACTCTTTGGGAAGTCCACAACGTGGGCAAATCTCACTCATTTCCTTTCCAAATCCTCCTTATTTTTTTAACAAACTATTAATACGACTGATAGTCTTTTTTAAATTCTTGATCTTTGCAACATCTTTCTGAGAGGAGGCCATGGCTGCCTGACCTTTAAGCTTAATCAACTCAATCCTAGCTTCCTTGAGCCTTTCCCTTAATTCATTTTCATGAAGAGATGATATGTCGTTAAAATTCTTACTCATTCTCAGCCTCCTCTTTTACTTCTTTTATTTCATCTGATTCCTCATGCTTTGTTTCTTTCTTTTCTGCAGCACTTTCTTCCTTAACTTCTTCTTCAACAACAATCTCAGTGATTTCATCTGGTAAGGTTATATTTGGCGGCATTATCCTAACTGTTATTCCAACTGCTCCTGCTTTGATAAAAGCAGTTTCCTTTGCACTCAAAACCTGAGAAACGGCAACATCTCCACTCTTCTTCAGATAGCCATGATATACGCGCCATGTCTTTGCCCTTGCACTCGGTACCTTTCCGCTGATTACGATTTCTATGCCTTTCGCACCTGCCTGCATGGCTGCTTCTGCACTCTTGTGCATTACTGCCTTGAATCTCTTTGGACCAAATCTCTCAAAAGAATAAGCTATCTTTTGAGCAATGGCCTTTGGATTCAAATCCTGATTTTCCTCTTCGGCAACCTCTATTTGAGGATTCTCAAGGTTGAACTCTTCCTTGAGACGCTTGGTTAATTCTGTAATATTCCTGCCTTTTCTTCCTACGACTACGCCAGGCATTGTGCTATAAAGGATTATTCTTTCCCCAAGAGGAGTTTTCTTAAACTCTATCTTAATGATACTTCTTTCTCTTAGATTATCTATTATGAATTGGTTAATCTGAAGTTTCAATGCATTTTCCCTAACAAAGTTTCTCTCAATCATCTTGATTCCTCTTCATTGATTCCTTTTTATCTGATTTTGATTTGTTTGAATTTGTTTTTTGATTATTGTCTTTTGAATCTGGCTTTACAGCCTTATTTTCATCTTTGATTTTCTTTTTTGATTCCTGTTTTGCTTTTTGTTGCTTTGTCTTTTCTTCAACAACATTTTCTGCATTTTCAGCAGATTTTGCTTCCTCGCTTTTTTCCAGGGAATTTTTGCTTTCTTTTTTTGGCTCTTCTTTATTTGACTCTTCCTTTCTTTGAGTTGTTTTTTTATTTTTGCTATCCTTTTTCTCTGCTTCTTTCTTTGATAAATTAGTTTTTTCCGATTTTTGCTTTCTTTTCTCAGTCTTAGTTCTCTCAACTGCTTTCTCCATCAAAATTATTTCTAAATTCGTATTTTTTCCACTTCTGCCTCCGTGTCTTCCTGCTCTGATACGGGAAGCTGCTTTGTCGGCTGCAATATGATAAATAAACAGGGAATCAGTATCAAGACCTTTTGCTGCAGCATTTGATTCTGCACTCTTTAATGCTTTCTTGAAATTCTCTGCGGTCTTAACTGGAAATCTACCTGGGCCGATTCCTCCTTTTTTGTGCCCTCTGTCAGAGATATATCTCCTGAATGCAACAGCCCGTTTCAATGCAATAACATCTTTAAGGAAGGCATACGCATCATTAAGTTTCATTCCTTTTATAGCTCTAGCTAATTCAACCGAATGCTTTGTTGATATTGGAAGAGACAGTGATTTGCTCTTTCCTATCTTATCTTCTTCAATTCCGTTAAAAGCAACTTTGTATGCCATAATTATCATCAAAATTTACTTTACTGAAAGACTGGCGCTGGATCTTGTAGCTCCAACTCCCGGAGCATGGTGCATAACAGGTTTTCTTGTTGGAACCAATTCTCCTAATCGCATTCCAAGCATTTCTGGTACGATTGTAACCTGAACAAATTCTTTTCCATTGTAGACTCTAATAGTCTTGCCAACCATTGACGGGATGATTACTGTTTCTCTGGCATGCGTCTTTACATTATCCTTTGTTTCAAGCTTTTTTAACAATACTCTTTCTTCATGAGTCCTATCACGCAACAGACTTCTCCGGGTGCGAGCATCAACGAGCTTAGCAAACTCACGAATGCTCATGCCTTTCAATTCTTCAATCGTTTTTCCTTTAAATGTGAATTCTTTTTTTGCCATCTTGCTCACTTCTTTTTTCTACCTGTACGCTTTGGTGAAATATAACCTACTTTTCTTCCCGGAGGAGCGTGCCTTGAAACAGGCCTTGCCTTTGATTTTCTTGAACTTCTCTTGTTTCCGAAAGGATGATCAAAAGCATTCATCTTTGCTCCAGATACCTTTGGGAATAATTCGTGCTTTGATTTTGAAATATAATACATCTTGCCAGCTTTTAAAATTGGTTTGTCCAGTCTGCCTCCTCCTGCTGCAACACCTATTGTTGCCCTGCATTTTGGATCAAGCCTTTTTTCTTTCTTTGATGGGAGCTCTATAATTACCCCTTTTTCAGACTTTGAAATTATCCTTGCAGATGTCCCGGAAGCTCTAACTAGCTTTCCTCCATCTCCGGGAATCAACTCAATATTAAAGACTGAACTGCCATCAGGGATATCTTTTAAAGGAAGCACATTTCCTGTCTTTGCTTCTTCATCTGTTGAGGCATACTTCAATCTTTGCCCTACAGAAATGCCTTCCGGAGCAATATGATGAACCAGTTTGCCATTGATTGAAACTGCCGCAATTGGCGAGCTATGAGCAGGACATCTAAATATCTCTTTCACGATTCCTTCTGCTTCAGCATTTATGGGTAAAGGAGCATAGCTAGCCTGAGCTTTGGAATTAAAGCTAGGCTTTCTATACTTAGGAGAGCCTGAGCCCCTCCTTTGCGCTATTATTCTCTTACCCATTCTTATTCACCATTTCTCATGATTAATCTCATAGTATGCCTAATTTTGTTGCAACATCCATTGCCAGATTATCTGAATGGAGCTTCACTATTGCTCTTTTCTTTCCTTTGGGAGTAATGAATGTCTTAACATCGACAACTTTTATTGAAAATAATTCTTCCAAATCTTTCTTAATCTCATCTTTTCTTGCTCTTGAATCCACTACAAAGACTAGCTTGTTCTCATTCTGCATAAGCCTTATTGCCTTTTCTGTGGCAACCGGAGATTGGATAACGCTTCTACTCATCTGAATCACTCAAATAGATTTTCCTCCTTTAATGTATTCAATGCCTTTTCAGTGAAAAACACAAGCCTTCCACCTTTTCCGTCTGGTGCTAAAAGAGCAACATTAAGATGCTTTACATCAGCAATGTCAAAGCCGGGAATGTTTTTCACAGCATTCACCATATCACATTTGTCAGATACAACAAATAAAGGCCCTCTCTTCTTTTTGTAAGGTCTATTTCTGTTCTTTCCCTTGCCTGCTCTTATTTTCTTTTTTGAGCATCTTTCGAGTTCTTCAGCAAGTCCTAACTTCAATAAAGAATTCCATAAATCACTGGTTTTCTTTATTGATTCGTATTCGTTTGACAGTGCAAAAGGAAAGATATCTGGCAATTTGTGCCTCTTTGAAACCAAATCTTTAGAGAGGGTTGCTGCAAGGGCAGAGCGAATAGCTTTCCTTCTCTCCTTTTTATTCATATCTTGTTTCCAATTCTTTGCAGCCTTTGGGGGATGAGCCTTTCTTCCACCGACAGTTCCTGGAGAGAATGCTCCAATCCAATAAAATCTCCTGCCTCTTCTAGTCAAAACCTTTCTTCTTGACCTTGATATGCCTTGACCATACGAACCCCTGTAATCCTCACGTCTTCTTGATACCTCTGCACTATATCTCATTCCTGCATCCACATCAGTTCCATAATCCTGACGATTATTGGATTGATAAGCCAAAAAAGCTCTTTTTACTAAATCAGGTCTAAAAGGTTCATTGAATTGCTTTGGCAGTTCAATGGTTTTCGTCTCTTTCCCTTCAGGATTGAAAATTTTTATTTTCATATAACATCATCACAATATTATTTCCTTAACCTCGAGATTTGGCTTTTTAGATGGAGCTCTCACAGGCACAGATAAAACGATGGGGCGCTTTGCACTTCCCTGTACGCTCCCCTTTAATAAGATATAATCATGCTTGACTATTCCGTATTTATGAAACCCGCCTTTTCTATTAATCTGCTGGGCGTCTGAGCCAATCTTCAAAACTGCTTTATTATACTCCGTTCTTTGGAAGAATCCGAGTTGTCCTGCATGAGCAACCCTATACATTACTGCATTACGAGCGGTCCAAGGTCCTAAAGAACCCGGGCCTCTTTTGGTCTTCTCAGATTTATGAGATCTCAAAGAGATGCCAAATCTTTTGACAGGCCCTGAAAAACCCTTCCCTTTGGTAATTCCTCGAACATCAACATAAGTTCCTTCCTTAAATACATCGCTTATTCTAATGTCTTTATCGAGGTTATTGCTAATAAAGTCTATTGCTGATTGAACATCTTTTGCAATTGCAGTTTCCAAGAATAAAGGATTTTTCCTTGAGAGAAAGCCTTTTTGGGCATTTGAGAAAATCACGACTCTTATTTCGGCGACATTTTGAGAATCAGAAGAAAGTTGTTTTAATTTTTGAAGATTGGAAGAAAGAGAAGGTTTTGATGTTGGTTTAAAACCAGCATTTTTAATAATTTTATCAGAAGACAACACGATATCTTCAGAAACAATGCGATTGCCTAACTCATCAAAGGAATATATTCTTGCAGCTGCAATCCTCACAGGGGGGCATTCAAGAATTGTTGTGGGAACAGAAAGAGTTTCACCCTTTGTAAGCGAGAGTTTAGAAATATCTTTTGCCATCACATGGCACATACTAACCTTATATGCAATAAAACCGCTAAGGTTTGGCTCATTTTGAAGAGGCCAATGTCTAACCCTTGCTAACACTCTCTTAGCCCTTTTTCTAGGCCAGTATTGCATACTTCCATGCCTTGGATTTTTCTTTTGTACCATATCTCATCAATGTAGCATAAATGAGAGAGAAGTAGCAAACAAATTTCAGCAACAAAGACCTTTCCATAAAACCTCACAAATGCATGAGCACGGGTCTCTTTGCAGGTCTTGCTTGCCACTCATCTCGGACTATAATTTAAATGAGCTAATAAAAGCATAGAATGGGAAATTCAATTGCTTTATAAATATTTTGGTAGAAAAACGAGATTTGAAAGTTGATAAATCCAGATTTTACAAATTGGAAAATTTTAGATTGAACTGTATTCTCAAAAGACCAATATTTATAAACAAAGAACTTTTTTATTTTGTCATGGAATTTGAAAAGAGATTTGAATTAATCAAGAGAAATACTGAAGAAATTCTTGGAGAAGATGAATTAAAGGAGAATTTGAAGAATAATGAAAAAATCAAACACTATATTGGATTTGAAATTTCTGGAAAGATACATTTAGGAACCGGCCTTATGTGCATGTCTAAAGTTAAAGATTTCCTTGATGCAGGGATAGATTGTTCTATTTTTTTAGCAGATTGGCATACCTGGATAAATGATAAATTGGGAGGGGATTTAGAAGCGATAAAAAAGGTTGCAGTAGGATATTTTAAGGAAGGGATGAAAGCGAGTCTAAAATGTGTTGGCGGAGACCCTGCAAAGTTAAAATTTGTTTTAGGAAGCGAATTGTATCATAACAATGATTTATACTGGCTGGATGTACTAGAAATTAGCAAGCATACTTCTCTTTCAAGAATGATGAGGAGTATTACAATTGCCGGAAGGAAAGAAGGGGGCTCCGTAGATTTTGCTAAATTAATTTACCCGCCAATGCAAGTCGCAGATATATTTATACAAAACATAAATATGCCTCATGCAGGAATTGATCAACGCAAGGCCCAAGTAATTGCTAGAGATGTAGCTATGAAATTATCTTTTAATCCTTTAAAAAATTCCAAAGGTAAAAAAATAAAGCCAATGGCAGTTCACCATAGCTTGATACTGGGATTAGGAAAACCGCCGATATGGCCAATTAAAAAAGAAGAATTTAAAGATATGCTCTCTGAATTAAAAATGAGCAAATCAAAACCAGATAGTTGTATATTCATTCATGACTCTGAAGAAGAGATAAAAAGAAAGGTAAATAAAGCGTTCTGTATGGAGAAAGAAATCGAATACAATCCTCTATTAGACTGGGCTAAAAAATTGATTTTCCCAATTCAAAAAGAACTAGAAATCAGGCGTCCGGAGAAATTTGGGGGGGATATAAAATATGGAAATTATATTGATTTGGAAAAGGATTTCGAAAAGGGCAATGTGCATCCAATTGATTTAAAAAATTCTATCTCAGAGAGTTTGATAAGAATATTAAAACCAGCAAGAGATCACTTTTCAAAAGGGGATGCCAAAAAAATGCTTGAAGAGCTTGAAGAAATGATTAACCTGATAAGTAAATAATTCTTCCACAGAGTATTGGTGAGGAGGAAAAGACAAGTGGTTGTCCGGAAAAATAAATAAACTTAAAAAGTCAAGAAGGCTCAATCAAGAAGATGAATATGAAAATAAAATAACGGAAGCACTCAGACAATTAGGAATTGATTTTAAATAAAAAATATTGAAACTACTATAATAGTGTGCTTAGAAGTGAAAAATTAGATAGAAAGAAGGATTTTGCAAATTATGTAAGAAATCAAATCTTTTTATTACTCTCTTGCCAATATTCTCTTACTTTTTTTGAGAAGGTTATCAAGGATGGCAAATGTTTTCTCCAAAGTTCTAAAGATGTATCAACATATTCTGCCTCTTTTTGTTTATCCCTTGTTAATCCTGCTTCTAAATTCAGAGAAACCAAAGACATGAAATCTCTGAGGATTATCTTTAATTCTTTTTTTTCTTCATCATTGAACAGCTGGTGTTCTGATCTGCTGACTAGAGAATATGGTGCAGGGATCAACCATGAATGTATCTGCTGAACCCAACCATAAAAGGTGTCTCTCATTCTTCCACA
>JASGME010000010.1 GCA_030156615.1 Candidatus Woesearchaeota archaeon
ATTTTTGGCATCCTAAAAATCCACTTGTCAAAGCGAGTGTCACGTCATACCCCTACCTTTAGGTTGGGGTGTGACATTCGCAGTGGATTTTTATGATTTTAAACCGTTTTAAACATTTATTGGCAGATAAAGAATAAGAAAATAAAATAGAAATAAAATAAAAAACAAAAAGAGGTGCGATAACTTGGGAGTGTTATATTAATATATAACGCTTACCAATCCTCGTCATCATCAAATGAGTCTTCTTCTTCAAAATCATCTTCGTCTTCTTCATCCTTAAAGGCAAAGTTCATCTCAACTCACCTCCTGTTCTCACTTTTTCTTTCCTTTTCCCTTATCTTTCTTTTTATCTTTTGGCATTTCTTCACCTCCCTTTTTCATTGAGGCATGAGAATTTGTGTTCATGATATTATTAATACTTCCTTTTTCAACTTCAAAACAGGATAAATTGATATAATGCTAAAAAACAGATAAAATTTAGTGAAAACAGGAAATAAAGAACCAATTTGAAGATAAATTTGCTATATGTTTAAATGAACTATAACACAAAATGCGTTTCCGAATTTTTCAAAAACATCCCCTGCAAAAATAAAAAAAACAACTTGTTTAACAAAATCTTTGGTTAAATATAGTATCAAGAATATTTACCTTTCCTGTTATTTTTTCTAACTTTAATCAATTCCTTTAATGTAATTAAATAATCTCTTATATGAACTGTGCTCTCTTCTTCATGTTTCCATTCCACAGGAAGTTCTTTTATCTTAAATCCAGATTTATTCGCAATGAACATAAGTTCAAAATCTACTCCAAATCTGTCAATTGTTCTTTTTTCGTAAACTTTTCTCGCAATATCTGTTTTATATAGCTTAAATCCACATTGTGTATCTGAGAGGTTTAGTTTTAAAGATGATTTAATTATAGAGATAGAAAGCAAACTCATAATCTTTCTAAAAGGATTGTCTTTAATTCTACTTTTATCAAGCCATCTTGAACCTATTACTATATCAAACTCAGGCACAAACTTTGAAAAATGATACAATTCTTTTAGAGGAGTTGAAAGATCAAAATCAGAAAACAAAACATATTTTGTTTTAACATTATCTAATCCTTTATTCATTGCATAACCAATACCTCTGTTTTCTTTGTATTCAACAATCTTTGAATAGTTTGAAACAATTGAATCCTTTAATGCATTCTTCAATATTGATTTTGTATTATCAGTGCAACCATCCAAAACAAAGATTATCTTAGGAAAAGAATTGATTTTCTCATAAAAAGCATTCAGGCGCCCAATAGTATTCTGAACTCGCTTTTCTTCATTATACATAGGGAATACTATTGTTAAATTATTCAATAATTCATTTGTCTTCATTTTTATCTAAATATTCGAATTAATTGTATTAATCTTTTTATCTTTTTTGTTTCATATCTTTGCCGAAAATAGGAAAAGATATAAAAGGAAAGAAAATTAATAAAATAAAAAGTAATCACAAGACAAAAATGAAAGATTCTAGTTTAATATCAACTTATAATTATTTTGAAAAGCTTTTAGAGCACTTAAATGGAGACACTAATAAAATATTCTCTGGAGAACTAGTTTTGCCTCGTCAGTTGGAGATTCATTTGCCAGGAAATCGAGTTGTTCCTTGCAATTTTAACTGTTCTTTCTGTGAGGGCAGATTTCTTATAAAAACATTAAGCCATTATGAAGAAAAAGCAATTAAGCTGGTTAGAGAACTCTCAGGAAGAATCCCCTTCATAATTCTTGGAGGAATTTATTCAGAGCCTTTGCTAAATCCTTTTGCTCTTGAAATTATTAAAGAAACAAAAAAGAGTGGTTCTTTCTTTGGTATACATACAAACGGCTCATTACTTAAAAGACTTGAGGAAAGCAAAGGTTTCATAAAAAAGATATGCGAAATCTCAACATCTCCCGAAGATTATGTTTCCATAAGTTTGGATGCAGGTACTCCACACACTCATCGTCTAGTTAAAGGGACTGTTATTTCACACTTCAATGAAATCATAGAAGGCATAAGAATGATATCAGAAACAAGAAAAGAAAATTCTCCTACAATAAGAGTAACATATCTAATTAACGATGATAATTCTTCTGAAGAAGATATTGGAAGCATAGTGAAAATTGCAAAAAATCTTAAAATAGATTCTTTAAGATTTTCAATTCCATACGAAGCATTCGGAAAAGATTTCTCAGATTTGAAGAAGTATAAAGAAGAGTTTGAAGATTCAAAATCTGATTTTTACGAAAAAAGGCTAAAACCTTATTTGTCAAAGAACGAGGATGAAAGGCCATACATCTTTTATATGCCTCCGATTTATCAGGCAATAGATAAAATGAACTTCAACAAATGTGTGATGGGCTATTATCAAATAACTATGGGCACAGATGGATATTTATATAGATGCAGTAGTACCGCCTCTCAAAGTTTTTCTTTCAACAGGCTCGGAAAGATTCCTGATAACTTTGATGACTTCAAAGAAATGATAAGAAAAAATCAAGATAAAGATTTCAATCCAAGGGAATGCTTTAATGCAGGAGCAAGATGCGATAGGATAGGATTAATGATAAACTATTCTTGGAGCAATCTTAAACAAGGAGATAAATGAAATCAACTCAATGAAAGAAGAAAATCCTCTTTGTTTTGTTTTTTCATATAGAAATGTTTTGCATGCTCAACTAGCAGTGCATGATATTCTTGATATAATCTGAAATCTCTCGGCAGAGTTGATTCAAATAATCTTTGTATTTCGCCGTATGAAGAATTTTCATTAATTAATGAAAGATTTGATAATATTCTTTTAGTGTAGGCATCAACAACAAAGCTAGGAATACTAAAACCATAGAGCAAGATTGAATCCGCTGTTTCTTCTCCTATGCCTTTCAAAGTCAATAGTCCTTCTCTAGTTGGATCTTTTTTCAAAGAGTTAAACCATTCTGCAAAAATCTTTAATCTTTCTGATTTTTGATTGTAATATCCTGATGGCTTTATTAATTCACCAATGGTTTCCTTATTTGCTTTAATGATTGAATCACAATTAAGCATTTTGGCATTCTTGAGATTTATTAATGCCTTTTCAACATTCTTCCAAGAAGTGTTCTGAGTTAAGATAGCCCCAACGCAGATCTCAAATAACTCATCTTTATTTTTTGGAAAAGAAAAATCATTCTTATGATAAAAACATCCGAATTCCCCTTTTTTTATTTGCTTAATAACAGGCCACCATCCCTGAGGTCCATATCTATCAGATAATGCATCATAAATTTTAATAATCCTGTCTTTTACCATTGACAGAAAGATGAAAATCATGTTTAATAATCTTACGATATTATCGTTTTTTGATAATTTTAATAGAAAAAGAAAACATAAAAAATTCTTTATTTTTTTTAACAGAAAGTTTTTTATACTTGCCTATCTTAGAAGAGTTAGCTTGAGTTTTTATATTTTTAACTAAAAAATCATAATTTGATTAAATAAATGATTTTGAAGTAAAATATATAAATAAGAAAGATAAAAAATGAATTATATCTAAAAAACAAGAATAAAACTGATAAAAATCAGAGGTGGTGGATAATGGCAAAATCAAGTACGAATAAGAAAAAATCAACGAATGCATCAAAATCAAAGAAGACAAATGCTGGAAAAAAATCATCTAAAAGTACTTCTTCTAACAAAGTTAAAGGAAAGAAAAGGACAACTAAAAAAGCGGCACAAAAAAAGACGGCACAGATGAAAAATGCATCTCAGGTTAAGGTAAAGAAGACTCCTTCGAAAAAAGAAAAGAAACAATCAAAGATCTCTGAAACTGAACAGAACAAGCTTAACTACACTTTTTTTGGGAAGGTTAAGAATATTTTTGCAAATCCAAGAGAATTCTTTAGCAATCTTAACGAACAAGGGATTGGAAAAGCATTCTTCTATTCTTTTATCTTTATATTGATTTATCAGGCAATATTGTCTTTAATCTTTACTGGAGGTGCTCAAGTAAGAGCATTTACTGTTCTTGGAGAAGCAAGAATAAGCATATTTTACGGCTGGCAAATGTTCTTAATGCTTTTCATTGGAAGAGTTATATGGAGTATCCTGATGCTATTCATCTTTTCACTACTACTTCACCTTTGGATTATGATATTTAGAGGAAAAGGAAACTATGACAAAACTTTTCAGCTTGTAGTTTATTCAAGAACACCTGTATGGCTTCTTGGCTGGATTCCAATTGTAAGAATACTTGCCTTGGCTTATAATGTTATATTGTTGATTGTCGGCACAGAAAAGATGCACGGAATAGAAAATAAAACATCAACATGGATGTATCTCGGGCCAATACTTATTTTTGTATTAATTGCAGCATTAAGTTGGCTCTTCTTATTCACAAATGTATATAGATTTATTTTTTAATCTTTATTTTTTCATCTTCGTGTCAGAAAAATCAGAATCTTTGCGTAAATCAGAAGGACAAATTTAAAAATAATAAAACGTATTTAGCTGTTGAGTATAAATGAGCACGAAAACTGATACACGGAAGTCAAATTTAAAGAGAAGAATCTTTTCTTATCTGGCTGTTCCTGCACTTAGCTTTGGTATTTTAGTTGGAACAAGTGGTTGCACTTCAGCTAAGATTGAGCCACAAACAACAAAAAAGATAGTTGATGAATTGTATTCTGAATGGAAAGAAAACACAGAAAATTATCTTGAATTATACAAATACTCATCTTCGAAAAAAGACGAAAAATTAACACAAATGATCGAAGGCTACCTATTGAATTCAGCGTCGAAGGGAAATGAATACAAAGGTCAGATTTCTATTCTTGAAAAGGAGCTTGGTTTGAATTATAAGAATACTATTGATTCTATCGATAAAACAATTCAAGATATTTATAAAAAACTGTATGAGAGATAAATTTAATGATAAGCAAACTAAAATTTAATGAAATTTAAAAGAAATAAAGTGAATTTAATAATATTCTTCTTTGTTAAGCAAATGATTAACTAACTTTGAGTAATCATCTGCTCCTCTGGATCTTTTCGCATAATCAAAGATGCTCAAGCCTGAGCGTGGCATTTCTTTCAGTTTAGAGTTAACTCTTATAGGTTCTACAACTTCTCCATTAAAACCTCTTTTTATTTCATTGAGACTTTCATTGCAAATCTTATTTCTTCTATCGAACATAGTAGGTATGACATTTGAGATTTTAATTTTATGATCAAACAACTCATTAATCTCATCAAGAATCTCAACAATCCTTCTGAGTCCAACTATCCCAAGATAGTCTGTTGATACAGGAACAAATGCTTCATCTGCGTAAAGTAATGCATTATAATTCAGCAATCCGTTTGAAGGAGGACAATCTATGATAACATAATCATAATTGAATACAGGTTCCATTGCTCTTCTTAATATTGTTTCTCTTGAAGGCATTCCTGCCATAATCAACTCGCCATTAGATAATCTTTTATCAGAAGTTATTGCATCTAAGAAATCATTAACCCTTAGAATCACCTCAGATGGATGCACTTTATTTATCAACAAATCATAGATTGTTTTATCATTTCTCAAAAACAATGCTTCAGTTAAATTCGCCTGCGGATCCATATCAATAAGGAGAACTCTTCTTTTATTATTTGATAATCCTACTCCAATATTAATTGAAGTAGTTGTTTTTCCGACGCCACCTTTAAGGTTTATTACTGCAATCTTCCTCATAGAAAACATCCTCGCTACTCTGGTGGAGTAAAAAAGCTTCATTATAAATCTTTCTATCTTATTTTTATCTAACAACTATTTTTTAAGTTAATCAATTAACTCTAAGAAAAATAATAAAAAAGAAAAAGAACAAATTAAAAATCTAAACTAGTTTAACGTTCTTAGATCCTTTTGGTAAAGGAACTATCTTTGTTTTTACAACTGCGTCCTTTTTTCTGCTTGAAATGTAACTAAGTTTTACTCCATATACATTTCCGTCTTTCCTTCTATAACTCCTCGGAACTGCAGTCACTTCAACATTAATTGCTTTATCCGGTATTGAAACAGTTTTCTTTTTCTTCAATCCATTAACTTCGTATCTAATTTCTTTTTTCTTTGCCAAGTTAAACTCACCTCTTTAAAACTATATTTCTATTTTATTTTAGATATTATTTAAAACTTTTGATTTTTTAGAATATTTTGTAAACAAGAAAAGGCAAATAGAAAAAACTAAAAATGAATTAATTTATTATTGCATATCCAATCAAACGCCACCTGTTGTCTATTACTCTTGAGATTGTTACTCTTGATTTCTTTTCAGCACAGACAGGAATTCTAAGTTTACATCTTATTGAATCTTTATTTATTGAATTGATAATGCCCATTGTTGCTGCAGAATTTACATTCAACATAATTGGTTCATTAATCTTTAAAGGTTCAACTTTTAGATCTTTGGCTGTTCCTGCAACTCTATCTAATAAGTGAACTTCAAGAGAGAGTTCATCAAATACAGGAGGCATTTTTCCTTGATGTCCGACAACATTTCCCATCAATCCATCTGCTCTTACATAAAAAGGATCAAGAAGTGTTTCTATTGCAACAGAACCACCAGGAGATGCTTCATCTATTTTTATCTCTCCTGTTTGAATAGAACATATCTTTGTTTTTAGGGGTTGCCAATACACCCTTCCCTTCTTGTTGATTTTTACCCCTGGCTTTATCTCGATTTCATCTCCGATTTTTAAAACTCCTTGCTTAAGAGCTCCTCCTATAATGCCTCCATGAATTTTTTCAATCTGAGTTCCAGGCCTATTTATGTCAAATGATCTTGCAACAACCATCAACGGCTCTTTTGTTTTATCTCTCTTAGGAACTGGAAAATAATTAACTATTGTTTCAATAAGCAGATTTAGATTTGTTCCATAAAAAGCAGAAATAGGAATTATTGGACTATCCTCAAAGGATGTTCCTTTTAAGAATTCTTTTATCTCCTTATAATTCTCAAGAGCTCTTTCTTTCCCAACTAAATCAATCTTGTTCTGGACAACAATAATCTTCTTTATTCCAGCAATATCAAGAGCCATTATATGCTCTCTTGTTTGAGGTTGAGGACACTTTTCATCAGCAGCAATTAACAAAAGAGCACCATCCATAATAGTTGTGCCTGCAAGCATTGTCGCCATTAATGATTCATGGCCTGGCGCGTCAACCAGCGAGAAAGCCCTAACCAACTTTCCTTTTGTTCCACAAACAGGACATTTTTCACTCACAGAATACTTATTTGGACTTTCGCATTTTGGGCATTCATATATTGCAACATTTGCATAGCCTAATCTTATAGTGATCCCTCTCTTAATCTCTTCAGAATGAGTATCAGTCCATTTCCCGGATAGCTTGCTTACCAGAGTTGTTTTTCCATGATCAACATGACCAACAAGGCCAAGATTAAATTGAGGAATAATCTTTGTATTCATTCGGAATTATCCTCCTTTTGAGTCTCATCTTTTTTATCTTCTTTTATTAAAGGCTTCTTTCCCTCTTTTATTACCTTTAGATTTACTTGGGATGTTTTCTCATAAATAATGCTTCCTGCAACACTCTTCTTTTTTCTTAGACCTTTTCTCTTGAGATTAAAGCCACGACTCTTCCTTGATAAGAGTTTCATCTTCCCTGCTATAGGGATATCCTTTCTCATTGGAAAGCCGGAGCTATCAGAACCTCCAGTAATCTCAAACTCGTATCCTTCTAAATCATCAATTCCAAGCTCTTCTCCTTTGACTTTTTCTCCTATCTTCTTGCTGTAGAGGTTTGGAGCATATTCGTCGCTAACCTTAATCTGCAAAGATTTTCCATCCTTTTGTCCGATAACAACTTTAATTTCTGCCATATTTCATTACCTTTTTATTTTAATTTATTAACAACTATAATAAGCCATCAAGAGAGATTTCTGTTTTGTATTTAAAGTTTATGATTCTAAAATCAAAGATATCAAAAAGCTTTAATATTGAATACTTTTTTGCAAAAATGGTGAATCTTAAAATGGATTTTGATGAATATCAAAAAGAGGCTTTAAAAACGGATCTGAAAACATCTATAAATGGGAATTATTTAATCTATCCAGTTCTTGGACTTGCTGACGAAACAGGAGAAGTTGTTGGAAAATTTAAAAAGCTTTATAGAGACAAGAATGGCATAATCGATGAAGAATACAAAACAGAAATATTAAAAGAGTTGGGCGATGTACTTTGGTATATGGCAGTTATCTGCGACAGGCTTGATGTTAAATTGTCTGATGTTGCTGAAAAGAATATTGAAAAATTAAGTTCAAGAAAGATGCGAAATGCTATCCACGGGAATGGAGATAACAGATGATTATGTGAGTCTATTATTTTATTAGATTCTTTTATTCAACTTCAATCTTTTCTTCTTCAGTGTATTCTATTGATTCTGGATGATGCAGAGAACGAATATCTTCTTCAATACATTTGAATTTATTGTTAATACTTAGCCTTTTTACATTTTCTTTAAGCTTTATTCCGTGTTCATTTTTGTATTTCCATACCTCACTATTTAATTCAACAATATCTTCTGTTGATAGCTTGTTCTTTATTTCTTCATATTTGGGAAATTCAAGATCAGCAGGATCTTTCTCGTATATCGTTAAAAAGAGCTTTGTTGTTATTATAGGAATGATTGGATAAAAAATCTGAAGAATTCTTTGCAAAACATAATTAAGTGTTGCTAGAGCTCCTTGCTGTTCTTCTTTACTGAATCTTTTATCACCATTGTATGCTCTGGCCTTCACCATTTCAAGATAATTAGATGCAAAGCTCTCCCAAAGAAAATTCTTCAGAGTCGTTGCCGGATTATGAAAGTCATACTCAAAGAAGCATTTATCTGCATACTCAACTATTTCATTTATCTCGTGCATAATCCAATTGTCCAGTTCGTTAAATTCAGGCTTAACTGATTCATCTAAGTTTCTATTTAAAATGCTTACAAATCTTGCAACATTCCAAAGTTTATTTATAGTCTTACCAGCTCCTTCAATTCTTTCGTAACTGCAACTGAAATCCCCTTTGTCTAAATTCCCTTCTATAACAGCCCATAATCTGAAAGGTTCAGCTCCGTATTTCTCTAAAATTTTATGAGGATCAATAACATTGCCCAAGGACTTAGACATCTTCATCCCATTAGGATCAAGAATATGATGATGTATCCAGACATCTTTGAATGGAGGCTTTCCAGTTTGGTGATAACATCTCAATATTGAATAATATAACCAAGTTCTAACAATCTCCTTTCCTTGAGGCCTTAATGAAACAGGATATGCCTTTTTAAAAAAATCATCATCATAAGAATACTTTGTTATATACAAAGGTGATATAGAACTATCGAACCATGTGTCAAAAACTCTGGTATCGCCTATAAATTCTGTACTGCCACATTTAGGGCATTTCTCAATAGAAGGATCTTCTTTCCACGGTTGATAATACCTTCCTTTCTCTTTTGGAACTATTACTTCTCCACATTTCTTACAATACCATACAGGGATCTCTGTAGCATATATTCTCCTCCTAGATATTGGCCAGTCTGTCGTTAAAGAATCAATCCAATCGTCTAAAATTTTCTTTGAAGACTTATCGTAGAAATTCATTTCTTCAGAAATTCTTCTTAATTCATCAATAAAATCAAGCTGTTTTAAGTAAAATTCTTCCATGCCGATAAATTCTATTTCATCTCCGCTTCTCTCACATATTGGAGTTTTATGAAGAATCTTTTCTTGTTTAATAAGCAAGCCCTCCTCCTTTAACTTCTCTATTATCTTCTCTCTTGCTTCCCTCATTTTAAGTCCTTTTAAAAAGCCTGCATTTTCATTCATCCTTCCATCAATCCCTATTGCAATTATCGGCTCTAAATTCTCATCTCTAAAAAATCTTATATCTGAAAGATCACCAAAAGAAGACATCATTACTAAGCCTGTTCCTTTATCAATTGATGCTTGTGGATGGGCTTTTATAGGAACCTCTCGATTATATATTGGAAGAATTGCAGTTTTTCCCTCCAAATGCCTATACCTTTCATCTTCTGGATTGAATATTATCATCTGCGTAGAACAGATGAGCTCTGGTCTAGTTGTGGCAATAATAAGATTCTCCCCAGTTTCTTTGCATTTGAAAATGATGTGATTGAATGTGCTATCCAGATTTTTATATTCTATATCTGAATCCGCAAGGGTTGTTCTGCATCCTGGACAATAATTATTTATTCTCTGAGCTTTTATGATTAATCCCTTATTCCAAAGGTCAATAAAAGTGTTTTGTGTTAAAATTCGATACTCTTCTGAATCAGTGTAATAAATCTGTCCTGGCCTGTCTCCTTTTTCAAAACTATTGAAGCTTATCCCTAATCTGTAGAAAGAGTCTATGGAACTTTCTGAGCTCTCTTCAAGAATCTTTTTGCAGTATTCAATAGCCTTTTCTCTTGGGATACCTATGAGGCTAACCCCGAACCTTTTCTCTGCAGCAGTTTCAATAGGAATCCCGTTCCTGTCTAAGCCAAGTGGAAAAAGAACTTCGTATCCCTTTTGTCTTCTGTATCTTGCAATCATATCCATTATTGAGTATGTTGTAGCATGACCAATATGTATAGGAGTATTGACGTATGGAGGAGGAGTATCTATAGAATAAATCTCCTTTTTCGAATCCTCATTGAACTCAAACTTCTTGCTATTCTTCCATCTTTCTAAAATGGAAATTTCAAGGCTTTTATCCCATGCCTTTTCTTTTATCTCTCCCATATTCGGTGCGAATGAACATTACTTATATAAAAGAATTTCCATCCTTTTCTAATCAATATTCCTGTTTCATTCAGTGATCTGTTCAGAATTATTATCAAGATTGTTTAGAATCTCTTTAGCTTGAATGTCTGATATATATTCAATAATTTTCTGCTTTATCATTTGATTTATCCTATTCTCTTCCTCATTCTTCTCATAACCTTTCTTTTCTTTCAAAAACTCATTAAAATAACTTATCAATTCATCTTCGGAAATCTCTTTTATTCTCTCATGAAAGAAATGCCTCTTTTCTATATAGCTTTTCCTCATTAGAGAACTAGGGAAATCATAAAGAAGTTTATCTAATAAATAACTTTCAACTCCTTGTTTAACATCCCTTCCGGAAAGCTTGTTTTTTAAGCAGATATCAGCTAACCCTGAATAATCTTTGCTTTCCTGATCATAGCCAAGCCAGTCATTTAGACAATCTTTTATCTCTTTGTCTATCATTTTCGAGTAGGATTTGCTATCAGCAAAGGGATTGAAGTAAAATTCTCTTGATCTTGAATGTAAGGCACTTTCAATTCCAGAATATGGGTTATTGGTAATAAACAATGATACAAAATTTCCGTAATTATCATTGTTAATCCCTTCTAATTCTTCTAAGAGAAGTCCTCGCAAAGAATTTTCCAAACTTCCATCCTGTGCATAACCGAAAAGAGAATCAGCCTCATCAAAAACAATCATACCAATTCCTTTTGGATCTTTCACCTTTGAGAAACTTCTTTTAAGAATCTTCTCACTCTCCCCGTACCATTTGTTTTTAATAGTTGAATCAATAACAATATAATTAAACGCAATTCCAGCCTCTGAACTGTTCCTTACAAGATAATCCCTCATAATCTTTGCCATGAATGTTTTTCCTGTTCCTGGCGGCCCAGAAAATATTAATGAATTTGGTATTTTCAATATGTTTGATTTCTTTTCAGGGGAATATAAAAGAAGGGAGTCACAAATTTTTTTAATACCATCAATCAAAGATTGATCCCCTATGAAATCAGAGAAGTTATAGCCCCTTCTGAGAATATTTTCATTAGATTCATCATCCTCAAGAGAATTTAATCTCTCTTGCTTACCGCTTGGATTTTTATAATGATCACTTTCAACAAGATATTTCTTTAAAAATGAGAAAAACATCTCTGATTTATCCTGAAACTTTGGATTCACGTCTTTCCTATATGAGAATCTTATGAATTCTATAAACTTCTCTACAAAATAATCAAAGAATTTTCCATTCTCATTCAAAAGGTTCTTTTGTTCTTCTAATTTATCAATTTGTTTATAGAATTGTTTCCTCTCCTTTTTGTATCCATCATATTTGTCAATCTCTAATTGATGATATTGATTTTCGTAAGATTCTAATATATTCTCAAGTGCTAAGTAAAAAGAATCATCTGATTTATCTCTTTCAGATAATCTTGTTTCCATCTTTGTTGTTACATCTGCTCTTGCGATTATTCTACTAATTTCTTCGCTAATCTTGTCCGCCTTATCTTCTTCATTTGATCTTATCACAAGATTCCTGAATACAGCGCCGTGACGCAAATTGTAATATAATGCTTCTTTTTCTATATCTTTCTCAAGCATTTTTAAGCCTCCATTATTACTTCTCTCTTAATAATCTTCATCTTCATCTTTAAAGTTAGTATATTCAATGTCATCAGCAGAGCTTTCCAGTCTTTTTTCAGTATCTTCAAATATATTGTATTGTTTCATTTTGAAAACATCGTTAATTTCATTTATTCTTTTTAATACAGAATTGTCATAAACATCTTTATTATTTGATGTCTCTGC
Organism: Candidatus Woesearchaeota archaeon; assembly: GCA_030156615.1. Lineage (GTDB taxonomy): Archaea > Nanobdellota > Nanobdellia > Woesearchaeales > UBA119 > UBA119. Next base: position 12,617 of record JASGME010000010.1, read on the forward strand.
TATATCGGATAAAACACTCATCGAGTTTAATGCTTTCTTCCATAATAATGAAAATGTATCGCTTAGTTTTTCTACATTATCCTTAGTTAGATTGGCGACTTTTGAGCCATGATCCATGCTTTTAAACGCAGGTCTTAATGTTTCGCAATCTTCATAAGCGTCCCTTGCAGAATTTACAGTGTCTGTTAGCAGATCTTTGTATTTCATAATTAATTCATTTGATTTTTTTAATTCGTTTATTTGTCTCGTGCGAACATCTATACGTTTTTCTGTTTGCACGATCAAAGAATCTAATTCAGAGATTCTGTTGTCGTATTCCATAAGTTTTCTTTTAATAGAAGAAACCTTGGAGGTTTCACTAGCTGTAAGTTCTTTCAGGGATGTATAGAGTTGCTTTCCTATTGTTTGTCTTTCTATCCTTTCATTTCTGTATTTCTTTTGCTCTTCTTCAAATTTGTTTTTTTCTTCGAATATCTTATTTAGCCTTAATAGGTTTTTATCTATAATGTATTCTGCTTCCTTTAATAGTTCTTTTCCTCCATCTATGCATGTACGAAGACCGCTCATTTCTCTTCCTATTAACTCATCTTCAGTATATTCTGAAAAATTTTTTCCAAGAATTTTATATAAGCCTTTTTTTGTATAATATCCTATCTTTCCAATAGTTGAAGACTCCGCGAGATATTTCTTATTCAATTCTTGTTGTATTGCATCAACTTGTTCTAAGCCATTCTTAAATTTACTATAACTATTTTCAAATGAGAAATTTCTAGGGAGTGTGGTGATTTGGCTTTTTGGTTTTTTTGAATTTATTTGATATTTCTTGTCAACTTCATCAGCCTCCTTAAGTAGTTCATCCAAGCTTTTTTCCTCAGACTCTTCTTCTAATAACTCCTCTTCTTCATTCGTTTCATTATTTCTTTCAAATATGTCTCGTTCAAATCCAAAATCAGAATTAGTCTCTGTTTTTTGATTGTTTTTTAATAATTCTTCATTGTAAAGCTTCCTTACTCCTTCGGCCATGTCTTTAAAATTGCCAGAATTTTTATTATCTTTAAATCCTCCAGACATAGAGATCACCTTTTTTGTTTATCAAATTGATTTTTTGCTTCAACCTATTTCATTATCTAGTTATCTTTTAATAAGAAGTTTTTCGACATCTTTTTGTGATTCTTCCGTATATTGAAGTTAATTAATGTAAAATTTATAAACAAGCAGATTCTATTACGAATTATGTCAAATGAAAAGAATTGGATTTCAGAATATGCTCCGAAGAAAATTTCAGATATAGAAGGGCAAGACAAAGCAATTTTAACAGCGATAAAAGAGATTGAAAGTTTCAAAAAGACAAGGAAGGCTGTATTGCTTTATGGCCCTCCCGGCACTGGAAAAACCTCTTTTGCTTATGCATATGCAAAGGAGAAAAATCTAGAGATTGTTGAGCTTAATGCTTCAGATTTTCGCAGTAAGACTGACTTAGAAAAGAATCTCTTTGAAGCCATGATTCAGGGCTCTTTATTTCACAAAGGAAAACTTATCCTAATAGATGAAATAGACGGCCTCTCTGGAAAAAAGGACAGGGGAGCAATCCCTTATTTATCAAAGATAATAGAAAAATCGCCCTTTCCGATAGTTATGACTGCAAATGATATCTTTGATTCTAAGTTTTCAACTATAAGAAGAAAGAGCGTCTGCATAGAATTTCATAGATTAAATTATTTGTCTGTAAAGAAGATCCTTAAGAAAATTTGTGAAGAAGAAAACCTTGAATATGATGAAGCTGCAATAAGTTCTTTAGCAAGAATGGCAGGCGGGGATGCGAGAGCTGCAATAAACGATCTTCAGATTTTAGCTTCTTCAAGCAAAGAGATTACTTCTGAACTAGTAAAAGAACTGGCACCAAGAGATTTAAAAGGAGAGATCTTTGATTCTATGCGAATTATCTTGAAGACGACTTCTTTTGCGAATGCATCTGGAGCTCTCGATTCTTTAGATGAAAAGAATGACGAGATTATACTCTGGCTTGATAAAAACATTCCTTATGAATATAAAAAGCCTGATGATTTACTAAGAGCCTATGAGGCTTTGGCTAATGCGGATGTGTTTACATCAAGAATAATTAAAAGGCAATATTGGAGACTGCTTGTTTATGTATATCTTGAAATGAGCGTAGGTGTTGCACTTGCCAAGAAAGAAAAGAATAGCAATTTCGTAAGATATCAGTCACCAAGCAGAATTTTAAAGATGTGGATATATAACCAAAAGTTAAAAAAGATTAACGAAATATCTAAACAGATTGCAGATAAGTATTTCATGTCACCAAAAGATATTAGGCAGAATCTATTGCCTTTCATTTCAATAATCTTCAACTCTAAAACTCCAAAAGGAAGGGAAATGGCAAAAAAGATAAAAGAGGAATTAGACTTGGATAGCCAGCAGATAAGCTCAATTATGAAGTTAGCTAAACCGAATAATAGGTGAAAGAATGGTAGGAAACAATAGAAAAGGCAAAAATGATGTTACAATAGAAGAGATGGCAGCTTTCTGCAAGAAGAAAGGATTTGTTTTTCCAACAGCAGAGATATATAGCGGGTTAGCAGGATTTTTTGACTTTGGTCCTCCGGGAATGATTCTTAAGAAGAATATAAAAGAAGCCTTTTGGGAGCATATGGTAAGGAAGAGAAGTAATATTCTTGGTATAGATGGTTCTTTAATATCCCCATTCAAGGTATGGAAAGCCTCAGGACATGTAGATAATTTTGTAGATCATCTTATAGTATGCGAAAAATGTAAACTTCAGATGAAAGCAGAGGAATTCATTGAAGATGCATTGAATATTGATGCCGATGGCTTAACAGATGATGAAATAGAAAAAATCGTTAAGGAAAATGATCTGAGATGCCCGAAATGCAATAGTGAGCTCCATATTGAGAAACCATTAAACCTTATGTTTTCAACAAGTGTTGGCTCAGGAAAGGATGCTGTAAAAGCTTATCTTAGGCCAGAAACAGCTCAGTCAATTTTTATCAATTTCAAAAACATTGTTGAAAGTCAAAGGGTGAAGCTACCTTTTGGTATTGCCCAGCAAGGCAAAGCATTCAGGAATGAAATTTCACCAAGAAATTTCCTCTTTAGGACAAGGGAATTTGAGCAAATAGAGATAGAGTTTTTTGTTCATCCTGAAAAGGTAGATGATGTGGCAGGATTCAACGAAATTGAAGATCAGGAAATAAATCTGCTTACTCGGGAGGAACAGGCAAAAGAAAATCCTAAGGAAATAAAAGTTCCTGTTAAAGAAATTGCAAGTAGAGGAAACAAATGGCAGGCCTACTTCGTATATCTTTCTTATGTATGGTTCCTGAATCATGGAATAAGCAGAGATCATCTTAGAGTCAGGGAACATCTTAAAGAGGAATTAGCTCATTATGCAAAATCCTGTTTTGATATTGAATACAAGTTTCCTTTCGGCTGGAAAGAGATTATGGGCAATGCAGACAGAGGTCAATATGATTTAAAACAACATGCAAAGGAATCAAAAGAAAAGTTAGAGATTTATGATGAAGAATCAAAGACCAAGGTCATTCCCTATGTTGCTTCTGAGCCTTCCTTCGGTGTAGAAAGGGCATTCTTGGCTTTCTTGTTTGAGGCTTTTGAATACGATGAAGAGCGTGAGAACAATGTTCTTCATTTTAATCCTAAGCTCGCACCGTATAAATTCGGCGTATTTCCTTTGATAAAAGATGAAAAGCTAATAAAAATTGCCAAAGAAATCTTCAATAATCTGAATGAAAGATACAATACAGAATACGATGAATCTGGAACAATTGGAAGAAGATATGCAAGGCAGGATGAATTAGGAACTCCATTCTGTATCACGGTTGATTTTGATTCCTTAAAAGATGAATCAGTAACAATCAGGGACAGAGATACAAAGAATCAGATTCGCGTTAAGATTTCAGAGATTAATGAGATAGCAAATGATCTGATTGAAGGAAAAAGAAGGATATCATAAAAATCAGCTGGTTTGTTAATTGAAGTAATAGTTAAATTTAAATATCCATTATTCGAAATTTAATAATAAATCAATCAAAATACTAAATAATCATAATGATATGAAAATTATCGGGGTGGAAAGATGTTTGAACTTGGAATATCAACGATTGTTTTTATTGTAGTCCTTATTATTGGTATAATTATGCTAAAGAATGTGTTTAAAATAATAGTTTTCATTGTTTCGGCGGCATTGATCTTCATGTTGGTTGGTGGAGCTCTCGTTTTCTTAGATGTTCAGTCTTTTAGTAACAACTTTTTCAGTCAGCAGAGTCAGATTCTTCTTCTTGAGCCTAGCGAAGACAAGATAATCAGCTCGCTTGTTATTGACTTTGATAACGAATCAGAAGGAAACTTATTGCTTCAAACAGATGAGATGATAATGAGAGCAGACGGGTTCTATAGCACAAATACTCTTAGAGAGCAACCTGGTTTTTATAAGCACATAATCTTTAAGACAACAGGAATGCCCAAAGAATACGAACTCTATGGCGTTAAATTATCTATTGAAGAAATGATTGAGGTTATGAAGGCAAATGACCCAATCGTTGAGTTAAGGAGATTGCTGTCTGGAAAGTTAGGAGAAGAAAGAGCTGATAGCATAATTTCTTCAATTTTAAGAGAAATAAGCAGGGAGAATAAGCTAAGAAGTTATCTTTTCCTTGAAATGATTTCAGAGATGCCCGAGGAATTCACAGTATCTTATCTTATGGATAGCGTTGCAGATAAAAATGTTAGTATTGTGCCAGAGACTCCAGTATTTGTTCTTGCAAGATATTTCCCAAGGATAATTGATTGGGCATCTCAAAAGATTGAGAAACAATTTGAAATCTAATTTTATGATTTAGGAGGCTAAAATGGCATTGTTTAAAAAAAAGAAGAAATACGAAATAGACATTGACAGCATTAAAAAGGATTCAGACTTACATGATGAAACAGGACTTGGCAATCTCAATCTTGAAAATGAAAAAGAAGAGCATAATGATATGTTTAGCAAAGATTATTTTGGACAATATAATCCTGTTCAAAAAGAAACATTTGAACATCAAAGCCAACCTTTTTCTCCATACGATGAAAGCCTGAAGAGAGAATACGAAATAATATCCTCAAAGATTGATACACTTAAAGCAATGCTTGAATCTATTTCTCAGAGATTAAGCAATATTGAGAGAGAACTTTATGAAAAGGAAAAAAGAAACAAGCTCTGGTAGGAAAAAGGCAATCTTGCTGACTCTTTTGATTTTTGCTTTAACTTTCATCTCTTTAATTATAAATAATCAAATAAGAGAAATCCTTCCGAGTAAGGAGTTCATGCCTTTTATAAGCATAGAAGTTGTATTCAACGAAGGGGCAAGTTTCGGGATCCTTGGAAGTTATCCAAATCTTGTATTAATCTTATCGCTTCTAATTGTTGCAGGATTAACCTTCTATCTTTTTTACCTTATCTTTCATGAATCCAGCAAAAACACTTCCTTAGTTAATATCATCAGCCTTTGTCTGATGATTTCAGGAGGCCTTAGCAACTTAATAGAAAGGATTATTTATGGAAATGTTGTAGACTACTTCAGAATAGGAGCTTGGCCTAACTTCAACATAGCTGATTCTCTAATCTCCATAGGTGTTGCCCTTCTGATTTTTTCTGTTATAAAAGAAGAAAAAGGAATGAAAAAGAACCGATAAAATTATCTAACGCAAAAATGAGACTTAAGGCCCGCCGCCTCTGCTTTTTCCTTACTATCATAAAATCTTTTTTTCTTAAGGCGTTTTGCTACTGGACAATCCAAAGAATGGTAATATTCTGAGTTCCTGCCCGCAACATAACTTATTTTTTTATCCTGTTCCTTCCCCTTTTCTGTTTCCTTTGCCTCTTTTATATTATTAATCTCTTCAGCTTCAACTGCAAGAGGTTTATGCTTCGTACTAACAATTCCTTTTATCTCCTGATTGAGCTCCTCTGCTTTCTGCTCAATCTCCTTTAATAGAGTTTTTACTGTCTTGTTCTCAGTTTCGTCATGTTTAAGATCTTCAATCTCTTCTTCATTATCCTCAAAATCTTTGTATGGCTCTATAATTGGTTTTTTTAGAGAAGAAACACCGATTTCCTTTTCAATAGCGTCTTTTTTGCTTTGTAGTTGTCTTTTGTCTTTATCTGAAGACGCTGATTTTTCTGATGTCGGTTCAGGGAAAAAAACCCTTTTTTTTGGTTCAGGGCCAATCTTAAGAATGCAATCAATTACACCCATTAGAGAGAGAATGCATGATAATGCAATCAGCATACTTCTCTGACCATTTACAATCTCAAGAGTTATTAAGAATAGATTTAGAAAAAAGGCATTTAAAAGGAAGAAAGAAGAAAGATTGAAATTAATACTATACATAAGGAAAGAGAATGCTGCAACTATTATTGTAGCATAAAATAAAAACTCGTCAAAAGGAGAATCATAATGAATTCCAAATGTCCTTAAATCAATCAAAACAACAATTGCGAATAAAATATACGTCCAAAATAGAGATTTGCCTTTCATACAAAACAAAGAATCATAGAACTATATAAATTTTTTTATCTTTCAGTGGTAACACAAGCTCTATTAACCTTTAACAAACCATCTTTTTGGCAATGCCTTAACAATTTCTTCTGCAACCTCTTCAATAGTTTTTCCTTTTGTATCAATTATTAAATCAAATCTGTCAAGTTGAGGGAAATCAATATTGTAGTATTTCTTATACCGAAGCTTCTGTGATTCCTCTCTTAATCTTATATTTTTTAGAATCTCTTCAAAACTCAATCCCCTGTTCTCTTCTCTTTTCTGCTTAAATATTCTTTCGGCTGCTTCTCTCTCACCGATGTCCAGAAATATCTTAATTGAGTCAGGAATAAAAAAATAGCCAAGTCTTGCATCTACTATGAAATTATCTTCCTTTTCTCCAAGTTCTTTCAGCCAGTCATCTATTTTCTTATCATATTCGTTATTCTCTTCAGCAATCCTTGAAAATTCCATTAAGCCCATTTCCTTCTCTCTTGCCAATTCCCTCATATATTCTCCAGCTGAATAATATCTTAATCCAAGTTTTTTAGAGAGCTCCCTTGCCACACTGCTCTTTCCTGCTCCTATCCTGCCAGAAATTGTTATTTTCATTAATCATCACCTTTTTAAACATCAAAACTAATATTTAAACATATATAAAATCAAATGAAAGATTAAATAAAACTAATGATTATACTAATTAAAAATGGATACAAAATGTGTTTTTTGTAAAGGCAGGCTGTACTGCGGAAGGCCTTTTTGTCCTATTGCTGCAAAGATAAAGCATATGGAAAAAAGGGTCAGCTCACTGAAGCAGGAATACGAGGCAGAGGCTCCAAACATTTTCGTTGGCAGATATGGATATCCAGATGTTAATGTGGGCGTGCTATCTGTTGAACATTACAAAGATAATGATGAGCCAAAGAAATGGGCAAAAGACTATTATTCTATAAATCAGATAATTGGATTAAGAGAAGAACTAATAAATAGCGGTAAAAAGTTAAGCGTTCATACACCCAAGGTTAATCATTCTAAGGCTTTAACCAAACAAGGCTCTGAAAGATTGAGAGATAGTGAAGAACATAACGAAAGCTCAAAATTAAAGCAAGAATTACAGGATATTTCTATGGCGCAAAAGCCGTCTAATGTTGAGGTTAAACTAAGTGAGATGCCAAAGCCTAAGCTTAATTTTAACCAGCATCTTGCACCAACAAACATAATGGCAGGGCTTTCGCAGTTGAAGATAATCTCAAACCCTGATATAAAAAAAGCAACGTATAATGTTAATGATGCAGATGATATGAAAACAGAGGATGCTGTTGAATACCTTATGAAGAAGAACTACGATGAATATTCTATCCAGAAATTGCTCGCTGGCGGCGTTTTAGGTTCAAAGGAAGAGAGACGGTTCGTACCTACAAGATGGGCGATTACTGCTACAGATGATATGATGGGTAAAAAGATAAAGGAAAAAATTAGCGAAAATCAGGAGCTTGATTATACATTGTTCTTCGGCGGATATCTTGGAAACTATTACATGATTCTTTTCTTTCCTGCTCCTTTTTCTTATGAGTTATATGAGATGGCAATAGAACAAAATAATACAGCTGAAAGGATTAAAGGAATTGTTCCTAAATATATGCATGATTATGAAGGCTTCAATGGCAGGAAAGATTATGCTTCTGATACTGCAGGAGGATATTATGCTGCAAGGCTTTCAATCTTAAAGAAATTAGATGCCCTTAAGAAAAAAGCCAGTGTTCTTGCTTTAAGATTTGTTACAAATGAATATTGGGCTCCTCTCGGTGTTTGGGTAGTTCGGGAAGCAGTTGGAAAAGCTCTTGATAGCAGAGGAATAAGATTTGCCTCAAAAGAACTGATGTTAGAATATGCTGCTTCTCTCAGCTTTAGGAAATACAATGTTGATTTAAAAAGATTGTTGGCCAATAGTTTCCTGTTAAATAATATTTTGAAGCAGCGAACACTAAAAGATTTTGAGATGAATAATTGATTATTGAATTTTAGGTATTCAATTCACAAATCCCACCTGTTTTTGTGCATTTAAAAGTTCCTTTCTCGCATTTGTTCCAACACTCACCATTGCATAAAATAGTATCATTTTTGCATTCAGTTTCTTCCAAGCCATATTTCCTTCTCAAATCGAGCCATAATTCATATTTTTCAACATTTTTATAGTTCTCATTTTCTTCTAAGAATTTTTCTAATTCTATATATTTTATCATATCGTTATATTCTATATTCACTGATTCAAAAGAATATCCATCGCTTATTACAATTACTTCAGGATCACTGTATAATTTACCGACATTTCTATATTCTCTTTGAGAATCAGTAATTATTGTAGGAGCGGTTGATTCTACAAAGCAATATCCTGTATTTTTATAACTGTATTCTAATGGACACTTAATACCAACAGCATCGTGATTTTCAGGACCAAATCTAAAGATTGCAGTTCCATATCCTAGTTCTCTTAATAGATATACAAGCAATTTTGATTTTTCTGAACATACCCCTGACATAGTATACATCACTTCATAAGGATATTTTCCTGTAATGTTTCCTTCTTCTAAACCTTTGTAATCGTAGGGAATATTTTGTACTAGACTGATTACTATTCTTGCTTTATCATCGCGACTTAAAGACAGATTTTCTATGTAATTAACAAATGGTTTAAGAAACTCCTTTTGGTATTTGTTGTTGAGGTCGCGCATAATAAAATCTTTATCTGTAACTTTTTCTCCTTGATGAACCTTAATAGTTCTACTAAGTCCTTTAAGATAATCATTTAATCCTTCATACAAAGTGTAATTTATCTCCCAACGTGTTCCGTTGAAAGTGAATACAAACTTGTTTTCTTTTGGGCCCTTCATTAATTCTTCATTCGTAATAAAAGGGCTCGATTCGTAATCAAGAATATTTGAAGTATAATTTATATTGTCGCCATAAATCAAACATATTATTATTAAAATCAAAAATAAGGAAAATATAAGAGATACTATGAATTTTACAAACGAAATTATTTTCTTAATGAATTCCCTCATCTTTATAACTTATTCTAAAACTCTATTTAAATTATATGTTTTTTCTGATTGTTGATCCTTGCCTCGTAATTTTCTCTTTTTCTTCTTTTGAAAAAAGAGTCTCCAAAATTAAATATTAAAAAATTGCAATTCAGTAAATATGAACGACAAGAAAACTTTATATAGACTGATTAATAATCAGCGCGAGATGTAGGCAAAATATGCTATTAAATTATGCATACAACAATAAAGGGGATTTATATGAGTGATATGAAAAACGAGAAAACATTGCTAGATTTCTCTGATTCAAAAGGAGATAATCTAAAAAATGATGCTAATTCTGAAGTAGAATCTCTTGTTGAAACAAAAGCAAACAATCCTGAAAAGAACAGCCAAAGGCAAAAAAAAGAGAAAGTGATAGATGCTGAGGACTTAGGAAAAAAGCAGAGAGAGATCTCTATTGCAGAATTCTTTGAGAAAAACAGGCATCTGCTTGGATTTGATAATAAGAGGAAAGCTCTCCTGACTTCAGTGAAAGAAGCAGTTGATAACTCTTTGGATGCTTGCGAGGATGCTCGAATCCTGCCTGAAATTATTGTAGAGATCATACAAATGGACGATGAAAGATACAGGGTTGTTGTTGAAGATAACGGGCCAGGAATAGTTAAAGAACAGGTGCCAAAGATTTTTGGAAAGCTTTTATATGGTTCAAGATTCCATTCTATGAAACAGAGCAGAGGACAGCAGGGCATAGGTATCTCAGCAGTTGCTCTTTATAGCCAGCTAACAACAGGAAGACCTATTAAGGTTCAATCAAGAACTTCTCCGAACTCAAAGGCTCATTACTTTGAGATTAGCATCGATACATTAAAGAACACTCCGCTTATTAATAAATATGAGGAGATTGAATGGAAAAAAGAAAGGGGAACGAGAATAGAAGTTGATATAGAAGGGAATTATTACAGAGGAGCTCAGTCTGTTGATGAATATCTGAAGCAGACGGCAATAGTTAATCCGCATGCAACTATAATCTATCTAAGCCCAAAAGGAGATCAGCAGATATTCGCAAGGGCTACAGAAGAGCTCCCGGAAGAAGCTAAAGAGATAAAGCCGCATCCACAGGGGGTTGAGTTAGGAGTATTCTTAAGGGTGATCTCTTCAAATCCTGCAAAGACAATTCATTCTTTTCTTACATCTTCGTTTTCTAGAGTTAGTGCAAGTATTGCATCAAAAGTCTTGGAGTCTGCTGGCATTGATCCGAAAAAAAAGCCTTCTTCTCTTTCCCGGGCAGAATGCATAACACTCTACAATATTATACAAAAAACAAAATTCATGGCTCCTCCAACAGATTGTCTTTCTCCAATAGGCAAAGAAGAATTTGAAAAAGGGCTTAGGAAGGAGGTAAATGCAGAGTTCTACGATGTTGTATCCCGCCCAGCATCAGTTTACAGAGGCAATCCTTTTAAAATAGAAGCAGGAATTGCTTATGGAGGTAAGCTTTCTTCTGAGGATCCAGCAACAATCTTAAGATTTGCAAATCGTGTTCCTCTGCTTTATCAGGCAGGGGCATGTGTCTTTACTAAGGCAGTAATTTCAACAAATTGGAGAGCATATGGATTAAATCAGCCAAAGGGAAGTCTCCCTGTAGGTCCTATAGTTATAGCCTTGCATATTGCCTCTGTCTGGACTCCATATACAAGTGAGGCTAAAGAAGCGATTGCATCTTATCCAGAAATTCTTAAGGAAGTTAAATTAGCATTGCAGGATTTAGGGAGAACTCTTAAATCCTATATTAACAAAAAGAATAAGACAAAGATTGAGGTAAAGAAGCGTTCATATATCTCAAGGTTTATTCCTCATATTGCAAATTCAATAGATAAAATCCTTGGAGAGAATAATGAAAAAGAACTGGAGGAAAAGTTGAGTTTCATACTTGAAGAAAGACGCGGAAAACTCGGTAACATAGAATTTGATGAAAAGGCAAATAAAGATTTTGATGATAGCTTTGCAATAACTCGGGGCACAGGACTTATTGAAGATTCCCTTGAAGAGGACGAAACAAACAATGAAGAAGATAAATCTTAAGAACTAAACTATAAAGAGGTTGGATTTATGAGCAAAAAAGAAACCGAAATTGAAGATAATGTTTTAGAGAAGATAAAGATTATTTGCGAAGATATTAAAGAGAGTATTCTGAGGATGAAAGCTCCATCATTAAACATTCCGGTTAGGGCTTTATCAAATGTAGAATATGATCCTAATGTAGGCTATTTGAAACTAAAGAATCTAAAGAAGAAAAGAACATTGACTGCTTCAACAGCAAGATCCTTTGCACAAAGCATGAGAATGCTTGAATTATCACATCAGTTGATTAAAAGCAACGATATTGCTACCAAGAGAGAAGCCTATTATACTGCCTATAATTGGGAAGATGCGAGTTTCAAAAATCAACCAGAGTCAGACAATATTATGGATGACATAGAAGCAACACTTGGCCTGAACAGGGAGCAGCTAGGATTCATACCTGAAGAAAAAGGAGGGGATGTTGCAGGAGATCTCATAGTTATAGATAGAGATCCAGAGACAAATGAAGAGATAAGGATTGATTGCAAAAGGATGGGAAGTGGTGCATATTCTATTCCAAGCTCTGTTGAACACCTTAAATTTGAAACTAATGCAAAGGCAATACTTGCTATTGAAACGGCAGGTATGTTTCAAAGGCTTGTAAAACATAAATACTGGGAAAAATCAAAGACAATTCTGATTTCAATGGGAGGCGTGCCTACAAGGGCATGTAGACGATTCATAAGAAGGTTGTCTGATGATAAAAATCTGCCTGTTTATGCCTTTACAGATGGAGATTTTTATGGTTATATGAACATATACAGGACTTTGAAGGTAGGTTCAGGCAATGCTGCTCATATAAACAGATTCTTTTGCGTGCCAAATGCCCGCTTTATTGGAGTTACTCCAGATGATATTATTGAATACAAACTGCCGACACATCCTTTAAAAGAGGTTGATATCAAGCGAGGGAAAGATGCATTGAAGAATGATCCTTTTGTCAGATATCATAAAGAGTGGCAGGAAGCCATTAAAAAGCAGATTGCTCTTTCAAAAAGGGCAGAGCAGCAGGCCTTTGCTAAGTATGATTTAAACTATGTAATAAGCAAATATCTGCCTGAGAAACTTGCAAATCCAAAGAAATGGCTGCCTTAACGAATATAAACAACTTTTCCCTTAGAAAAAAATAAAAACATCTTCTTATGAAAACTCGAGCATGAAAAAGAGAAAGGTTGTCTTTCACGGGACATCTGAGAAGAGCCTTGAAGGAATTCTAAATGATGGAAAGATACTCCCTTCAGGGGGAAGATATGGAACTGGAGTTTATTGTAGGAGTAGTTTAAGCAAGACCTTTAATGATTATCAGTGCTTCTTAGGAATTCGTTTGAGAGGACTCGAAGAGATTGCTGCAGTGCCCGGTAATAAAAAGGGCAAAGAACTCCCAGGAAAATGGGTAGTATTTACAGATGAGGTCCCTCTTGATTTCATCCATGTTGCTGTCCATTCATTTCATGTAGGAGAAAACGAGCCTAATGAGATAAAATATTATAATGTTGATGGGATTCGTTTCTATGAAGTCCCTTATTTAAATGAATTTGATAAGCAGAATAAGATGTTGTATGTATCGAATGACATAAATAAGTTATTTCAAGAGATTCCTTTTCCTAGGTATGATGAAATAAGTATCTGCGATAATTATTCTATAACTGAAAAAAATATAGATTGGATAACACAAAAAAATAAAAATCATAATTATGAAAATCTATTGTGATCAAAAATAGATCAATTTTTGAATAGTTTAGAATATAACTTTGAAAATCTATATCTGAAAGGCATACTTCTCCCTCATCAGTCATTTCCCGGAGTTTACAGGAAAGGTATTCTGATTAAGAACATAGAGAAGGATGACGAGCTATATATGACTTTTATAAATAATGAAAATTACGATCTATTCGGTTCAGATGGATCTTATTTTGGTATAGTTAATATATCTGAAATGACAATGAATCATTATGAATTGTTTAATCTTGTTGACAGAATCAGGGATTACTTGGAAAAAAGCCCTATTGCTCCTGAGATGAAGCAAATAAATCTCAAAATGAGAGAAAGAGATGATTTTATTGCTGAGAAGAAACTTGAGGAGTTGATTAATTAATTCTTATCAAAAGTTTTATATAAGATTAAAACAGACTCTAGTATGGTGTTTTAAATGAAAGTTGTAAAAGAAGATTCAGTAGTAACATTTGATTATGTTGGGAAACTAAAAGATGGCAAGGAATTTGATAGCACAGAAGGAAAAAAGCCTTTTAAGGTTGCCCTTGGTAAAAAAGCAATTATTCCTGGTCTTGAAGATGCCTTGATTGGAAGAAAGGAAAACGAAGAATTTGATGTTGTTATAAAGAGCGATGATGCTTATGGCCCAAGACAGGAAGGGCTTAGCCAAGAAATTCCGATGGATATTTTACCAAAAGATATCCCAAAAGAAGAAGGGGTTGTTATGCAATTAAATTATCCTGATGGAAAAGCTGTTCTTGCCACAATTACAAAAGTTGAGAAGGATAAGGTTACAGTAGATATGAATCATCCTTTGGCTGGAGAAGATGTTAGTTTTCATGTAAAGATTTTAAAGGTTGAAGAGCCTCAAAATAATGACTGAATAAGTTCAGCGAGCCATGGTTTGTCAATTCTCTTTTTATCTTTAAAATTTTCTTCTTTTGTATATCTTTTAAATCTGTCTGATGCAATCTCATCTATTAATAATAGACTCGCTAAATCTTCTCTATCTTCTTCTTCAATAGGACGCATCTTTGATCCGTTTTCTTCAATATAAATATTAGTTTTATTATCTGCTCTGCCATAAAGGAAAGTTTTGGAGTTGTATTCTCCAATGAAATAGAATTCATCACCTTTGTTATTATCCAGATATTCCATTTTCATTCCGCTATCTTTCGCTTACTTAAAAACTTTATGCTTCTTGATTATTAGTTTTTTTAATCTTAAGGCGTATAATCTTTATCTAGAATCATAAATGTTCTGTAATGTCCAGAAGGAAAATTTTTGAGTTTGCCAAGCAGCCCCTATCTTGCATACCTTTCACATACATTCTCTTTATGTATAAATGGTCCAGTACCTCTGTAATCAGGACAAATTGTTGAATCCCTTTTAAATATGGCAAATGCAAGATAGCAACCTTCTTTTCCAGAACTTAAATAATAAGAAAGGTCAATATTCTCACAAATCGAAACATCTTCATTTCTTAAAATATCTAATGTTTCTTTACATTCGCGGATTTCCCAATCATCTCCATAATTACATAGAGCTTCATCATTATTTCTAAAGGCAAAATAATGCATGCATCGTCCTTGGAAAACATCATTTGAAATATTTAAACAAATTTCTGGGTCAAGATTAGCTGTAGCAAGAAGTCCAAAACACTCATCTCTCTTATGCTCTTCTTCGAATGAGTTACAATCAATATTTATTGTTGTGTTTTCATTTGATTTTGAAATAAATGCAAGCAGGCATTCCTCTTCAACAAAATTAACGCATTCTGGGGAAGGTTCATCAAAATCAAATTCTGCTAATTCTGCCCATCTCACACATATTTCTTCGTTTATTTCTTTGTTCGAACATAAATCCTGATTATCCTGCCTTACTGCTATGCTACTAATACAAGATATCATATAATGTCTATAAAATTGACCTAAATCCATACATGACCAAGTATTGAAACTTTTGGAGCATTCAGGACCTAGTTTCACAATTTGTTCTGAAATAGACTTACACTCTTCAATAGTATCCGCTTCATTTAATTCCGCCAATAATCTCTCTCTTTCTTGTTTATGTGTATCCGGATTTTTATTTTTAATAATTAAACTAACAACTAAGATTAGAATTATAATTGAAGTAATGCTAATGATTCTTTTTTTACTCATGTTGTTATTCAATATTTTGAGTTATATAAATTTATCTACAAATCTGCTATTGAGTTATCTTCCTCTTATTATCTGTATGCAGGATAAAAGGAAAATTAAAGTATACTGGCTGCCCTGAGTAATTATTGTATGGCAAATGAATGTAAAGAGGCCCGCGAACTCGATTCTTTTTTAAAATATTAAGAACGCTTTTTAGAAACCTTTATAAATTAGTTTCCTAAAAGAATAAATGGAGGTTAAAATGTCCGCTGATCAAATCAAAGAGAAGAAAGATTTGGAGCCTGATTCTGAGGAAACTGATTATGTCATAATCTCAAGAGAAGAACTGGATACCTTGAAAAAAGAGATAGAGAAATTAAAGAAGAGCTACAAAGGTTATGCTCCTGTAACTATTGAAGAGCTAAACGATTCAATACTTAATTTAAATCATTCAATTCATATGCTCTTAGAGCTATTTGAAGGCGCTGCGAAAGAGTTTAAGGAAAGGCATGAAACAAATGAAGATGACAGCACGGATAGAATAGTTTCAAGACTTGAAGCATTAATAGATCAGAATAAGGCAATAGCCAAAGGAATCCTTTATTTAGTTAAATCAGATAAAGAGGAAAAGGATAGATTAGAGAAGCAAAGAGAGGAACAAAGGAAGCTTAGAGAAGCCTTAATGAGGAATGAAAGGCCTAAGAGCTTCACTCAAAGTAATCCTGCTTTCACACCAAAAGAAAATCCAATTCAGAATCCTTTCCCGGAGCAGTCATCAGGAAATCCCCAGTTTAATGCTCAGAAGAGAACTCCTCCATCTTTTTTAAATGATTTAGAAGAGTTTGATGAATTACAAAAACAAGATACAAATCCAGCTGTAAACTCTTCTGATGAAGAAAAAGATGAGCATAAAGGAAGGTTTCCTTTTCACCTTAATATGCCGCCAAAGAAGTAGTTAACGAAATGTCAGAATCAAAAATTCTCTTGGACTTCTTAGAATGTATAGCTCATCAGTACAATGAGCTATCAGAACTTAATATAATTAACCTTGAGTCGAATGTAAAGAAAATCAAACCAAAAACAAAAATTACAGTTAGAAATGTAAAATCTTCATCTAAAAAGAGTATAGAATCAAAAAAAGAAGAACTTATTTCAAAGATAGAAAGTTTAGAGAAGAAACTAAACAAAATCAAATCAAGCAAAGATTCTGAAAGAATTAAACAGTTAAGGAGAAAGCTCAAAATGCTGAAAAATAAACTCCTGAAATATTATCCTGATAATTAATCTAGATTCTTGCGACTTCTTATAGATCCTTTGGCATCAAAGTTTTTCTTCTGTTTGCCTTAGCCCTTAAACAGGCCTTAAGCACAGCCTCTTTTACCAGAAGGTTCAAAGCCTCCTCAAAATCCTTGCCAATAGCATAGCCCTTAGCCAATTCCCTTACATGACTTTTTACAATATAGTATTTTTCCATTTTACATTATATGCCTATTTCCTATTTTAAAATATTTCCTTTTTAAGAAAGAATGGCAAAGATTAAATAATAAAACCGATAAATCATATAAAAATGGCTGATTCATCATTAGAATCAAATGATTATGAAGAGAAATGCATCTTCTGTAATATTGCAAAAGGCAATATAAAAGCCAAGAAAATCTATTCAGATGATAAAATTACAGCCTTTTTGGACATAAATCCTGCAAATCCGGGTCATGTTTTAATAATTCCAAATAAGCATGTTTTAATGTTTCCACTATTAGATGATTCTCTCGTTGGTTATATCTTTGCAATGGCAAAGAATATCTCGCTTATTATGTTAAAAGTTTTAGACTCAAAAGGAAGCACAATTCTCGTTGGAAACGGAGCAATTGCTGGCCAAAAAGCTCCTCATGCACTTCTTCATCTAATCCCAAGGTATCCTGACGATGATATTGGGCTAGTCCCTCCAATAAAGCAAATTGATGATAAAAAAATCAAAGAATTAAGATCCGCCTTAACAGAAGCTATGAAGAAGTTTTTAGATGAGAAAAATATCATAGAGAAAAAAGAAGAGCAGAATGAAGAAGAAACAGATGATGAATTTGATGCTGACAGGGTTTCAAAATTATTTTTAGGGAAGTAAAATGGTTGAATGCGAACTTTGTAAACTGATGCAGAACGATGAAAATCTTGTATACAAAGACGATAAGGTAGGAGTAATGTTTAACATGGAACCTTCTGCTTTAGGTGAAATGATAGTTGTCCCGTTGAAGCATGAGGTTTTGTTCGAGAATCTAACAGATGAACTAGCTGCTCATATGGCAGTTATAGCAAATAAGGTTTCTATGGCTCAGGTCGCAGCTCTTCATTGTGAGGGCACGAACCTATTAGTTCAGAGCGGAGAGCAGGCAGGACAAAGACATGCTCATACTTTTATCAGAGTAATTCCAAGATTTGATGGAGACGGAATTGATTTAAGTTGGAATCCAAAAAAACTGAATGATGAAGAAATGTCGGTTATTGAGATTAAGTTGAGGGATGCCTGCCAAAAAATCTTTTTCAAGGCCGAGAAAAAGGCTCCTCAGGAGTTTAAAGTTAGTGAAGAGCATGCAGATTCAAAAGAATCTGAAAAATATAAATATATGTTAGAACAGTTAAACAGACTTCCTTAAAATCGAATAATTTATAATATATCCTCTTTATCACATTTTTATATTGTCGAGGTCGCATACACAAACTTCCCTTCGGTCGTTTGGTCGCGACCTCTGGATAAGCAAAACTCATAACTATCTATGTTGTTTCGATTAGAATTGCTTGAAACTGCCGAGGTCGCATACACAAACTTCCCTTCGGTCGTTTGGTCGCGACCTCTAGATAAACAGAAGATATTAATATTTACAATATTTTGTTTTGTTCAGCTAAATATTGCCGAGGTCGCATAACTTGGTATTGCGCAGGCCTTGAGAGCCTGTCCCTTTCGGGATTCTGGGTTCAAATCCCAGCCTCGGCGTTATCTTTTTATCTCAGAATAATTCTTTAATCTTTCTCACTCTTTTGGCTGGCTTCAGAATTGTTTACTTCTTCATTTTCTTGATTAATCTCTTTAACCTCTTCTGTCTCTTCCTTCTTAGGCTTTTCTTCCTTTTTGCTTTCCTTTGTCTTTACTCCAAACAATTCAGCTCTTACCTTCCCTTCATTATCCTTCTTGGCCACTACTTTTATATGATGTGGAGGATTTTCACCGCCATTGTGCCATATAGCCATATTGATTGAATTATCAATTATAACATCCTCAGATTTCATATGCTTGGTTAAGAATTCTCTAACAGCCTTAACGGCCTTTTTGCTTCTCTTATACTTAGGAACCTTAAGGAATTCTCGTCTTAAAGGAATATTATAGATTCGCTCAAGCTCATTATCTTTTGATTTCTTGTCGGCCATTTATTTCACCTGTTTTAAACCTTAGATTTTGCTCTCTTCCAGCTTCTCTTAATCCTTGTATGCCTTGCCGGATGCACTCTCCTGCCAGTTCCATATATCTTCATGACTGTCCAGAAAGGAGCCCATTTCGTTCTACTATTTAACTTTGCTAATGTCTTCTTTTTGGATAGATGTTTATTCCTTCCCATTTTGTCCTCTTTGGTTTGATTTAGCAATCAAAAGTTCTTTCGTTAGATCTGGCATTAATTCTTCCACTAAATGCTTTTCAATCAATTCAGTTTTTCCATCTGATGACTCAATCAATCTGGAAAAAAACTCGTTTGAGTTGTAGTTAAGCATAGAATTTTTAGAATCTAAGATTCTTTTTATGAGCATATTTGAGTTCATTCCTTCTTCACCTCTTTTTTCTTCTTAGAACTCTTAGATGTCTTTTTAACATTTGTTGAATCCTTCTTTGCTTTATCCTTGTTGTCTTTCTTATCGCTCTTTGTCTCTTTTTTAGTTGTTTTTGGTTTTTCTTCCTTAGGCTTTTTTTCTTTCTTCTCTTTTTCTATCTCTTTTGAAATCTTTCTCAGAAAATCATGCCCTTTGCGTGTAACTATTCTACCCTTATGAATTCCCTTCTTAGATTGTTCAATTAACCCTTCTTTTTCTAATTGTTGAAGCATCATTCTTATATGACTTCCACCACTTTTATAAAACTTTTCAGGAGCATCTCCCCTGTTCTTTCTATTGCCGTAATATCTTCTAAGTTTAGAAACGCCTATTGGTCCATAAAAATAGATTTTCCTAAGAAGAGAAGCACATCTGACATACCACCAGTCTGGATTGTTTGGAGGTCTTTCGTTGCCTGCACCAGTCTTTACATATAAAGCCCATTCCGGAGCTTTTACCGATTCTAATTTTTTTAATTCCTCTGAGCATCTTTTGATGAGCTCTTCTGAATCTGCTGA
Source organism: Candidatus Woesearchaeota archaeon (assembly GCA_030156615.1). Lineage (GTDB taxonomy): Archaea > Nanobdellota > Nanobdellia > Woesearchaeales > UBA119 > UBA119. The sequence continues at coordinate 32,584 of JASGME010000010.1, forward strand.
ATAAACAATGTCCATATCTATCCCTCAATTATTGATAGGTTGCATTTCAACTAATGCAATCCTCCAGAACCTCTAAACCATTTGTGGAGAGCAATAGCCTATTTATAAATCTTACTGTTATTTTTTAATTATATTTTAGATAAGTAATACAGAAATCTTAATAACGATTTTCTAATTATAATGAACACTAGAATACTTTTTTATCTCTTCTTCAAGGCTGGCTATCCTTGAAGAATCCTTAATTCCTTTGTCTTTAAGATATGCCACTTCTTTAGATAAAGCTTCTACCAGCGTTTCTATGCATTCTTTTGTTGGTTTCAATCCTTTATAGAACCTTGAATTAACTTCCAAATCTTTAATTTCACCCTCTAGAACAGCAGTAGCATAAGGAAAATCACCCTTTTCTATTGCTTCTCTTGAATTTTTTACTTTGAGATCCATATTTTCTTTTTTATACTTTGTAGATACTTCAAGAGCATCATGATATAATTGATTAATCTCCTCAGGAACTTCTAAACCATTTTGCTTCATATCTTCTATCGCTGAGTATAACTTCTTTGATATATCGTTAAATGCTGAAAGACCACCTATCTCCTTAAACGCATCAATCTTTACCCTTTCCATTTCATTAATTCTCTCATTGATATAATCTAAAGAATCTTTAATTCTCTCATCATTGTATAACTCTTTAATACTTTTAACTTGTTCTTTAAAGCGATATGCATCGTCTTCTTTATTCTTATACTCTTCAGCCATTTTAATCACATCTTAAAAAGCAGGATTCTAATATTTTTAAGTTCTTCTATGAAACTGTCTGGAAAAGATAAAATAGAATAAATCAATTCTCTTATTAACTTCAATGGATATGGGAATTATAGCAAAGAATAAATACAAATATTATTTTAAATACAACATGAACTACAAATTATTCGCAATTCCTATCCTTGGAATACTTCTGATTATAAACTCTGTTTATGCAGTCCCAAAACCTTGCGGTGAAGAGAAATTATTGAATACTTCTGATTTCGCAATAGAAGGTTATGTCATAAATATTGAATGCGGAGAACCATATGATTCAGGACAATGCTTTCCTTTTCCCGGAGAATCAAGCGAATTTAAATCTGAATTAGTCTCAAAGTGCATAGCAACAGTTGAGGTAACGAAAAATTTGAAAGGAGAATATGATATTGGAGAAAAAGTAAATATTTCTTTTATAAAAGAGGTTCAGGATTGTAAAAATGGTATTGAGAATATTCCCGGCGTCCCTCTGAATGATTTCAAATTAAATTCTAAGATTAGATATTATCATTCTACTTCTTGCCGTTTTTCTAATTATGAAGTGATAGAATGGCCCAATCAAAAACCAGAAGTAGAAGAAAACAATAGACTGAATTTTTTAATTCCTTTTCGGAGGTTTTTTCAAAGGATTTTCTCGTTCTTATAACTCTGTCAATATAAATAATCAAATCACAAAATATATAAAACTAAACAAAAAAGGAAACAGACATTTTGAGAATGAATATTGGCTTAATCCACTTCAGAGTAGGAGACATTGACGGAGTTTCTTTAGAGATGGAGAAATGGCTTGATGTATTGAAGAGAATGCATTTTAAGGCATATCTGATTGCAGGAGAAACAGGCTCTGCAGTTGGTTTCAAGATTCCTTCTATTGCTTATCTTGATAAAAGAAACAATATTATAAAACAGAAATCTTTTGTTTCTCTAGGTGATTGGACCGAAGAGAGATTAATAAATGAAATTAATAAGCAAATCTCAATCATATACAATGAATTAGAACAGATGATTGATTTAGATATCTTACTCGTGAATAATATTTTTTCATTGGCTCATAATCCTGCGGCAGCAGTTGCCATATATCGCTATTGCAAATACAATGGCATAGAGATGATCGGTGTTCATCATGATTTCTATTGGGAGCGGGATTTTTATATGCATCCAACATCAAAATATATAGAAAAGATTCTAGAACTTTATTTCCCTCCAATGGACATTACGCATATAGTCATAAATTCTTTTGCTCAAGAGAAGTTAAGAATGAAGAAAGGAATTGAAAGTTATGTTGTTCCGAATGTCTTTAATTTCAACCAGCCACCATGGCAGTTAGATGATTACAATATTAAGCTTTATGATAAACTGAATATATCTAAAAACGATATAATTTTTCTTCAAGCAACACGACTTGTGAAGAGAAAGGCAGTTGAGTTAGCAATAGATACGATTTCAATCGTTCAGAATAAATTAAAGGATTATCTTGGAAATATAACATATAATGGTAAAAAAATCACAAAAGATACAAAAATTGTTCTTTTGCTTCCCGGTCTTCCAGAAGAAGCTGATTATGTAGAATCTATAACAAAATATGCAAAAGAGAAAAATGTTAATCTAAAACCAGCGTTTTCTATTTCAAATGATATTAGGCATGAAGAACAGGAGATTTTCTCATTATGGGACTTTTATGCCATAGCAGATTTTATAGCATATCCAAGCGTTATCGAAGGATTTGGAAACCAGCTCTTGGAAGCAATATTCTCAAAAAAACCAATAATGATGTTTGAGTATCCAGTTTATAAGAAGGATATCGCTCCTTTTGGATTTGATATTGTAAGTCTTGGAAGTTCTTTTAAGCAAGACAATGGTTTTTTTAAACTAAGTCAGGATGAACTTAATAGAGCAGCCGAACAGGTTCTAAATATTTTATTTGATTTCAAAAAAGCTTCTAGTATGGTAAGAAAGAACTTTGAGCTAGGTAAGAAATATTTTTCATATAATACTCTTGAAAAAAAGTTAAAGAAAATTTTCATAGATGAGGGTTTAATCAGTAAATAATGAGGTTAAAAATCTTCTTTCAGCCATTCCTCCGCCTTTGAAAGGAAAAAATCATAATCCTTATTGTTTTCAGAACCAAATTCACTCATAATGACAGAAGCTTTTTTCAAAAGTTCAATCCCCTCCTTCTTTGGTATAATATTCAAATAAAGAGGATTGCTTTTTAACTCTCGTATATCGTCGTAGAGCAGATTAATAGCTTTATCAAATTCTTTCCTTTCTGTAAGATTCTTCGCTTCCTCAATCCTTTCTTCATGGATTTTTTCTCTGTAATAGGTTAAGGCTTTAGCATTTTCATTGTAGAGCTCGACAATCCCTTTTGGTATCTCTTTTTCGTCATAAGTCATATCCTTAATCAGATAAGAAAGAGTTTCTCCAATTGTTAAAGAAGCAATATACGCATTCTTATCTTTTCTTAAAGATCTTTCATATTGATTAATCTTTTGCATTATATTGCCTAAGATTGTATCAATTGTTACATATTTCTTTAATTCCTTAACTCCAATATGCTCTTTTAAAGCGTCTTCGCTCAGAGAATTCTTAACATAAGCAACTTTCTTAGCATATTGTTCAAGAATATCCATTTTTCTTCCCTTCTTCAATAAAACTTATCTAACTTTTTAAGAATAGATTTATAGAATTCCTGACTTCTTTTTCCTTTGTTTTTCTCAGTATGATCTATTCTTTCCGATACAAGATCCTTAAGAAGATTGACGCTTTCTTCAAGAGGCGGCATATTTCCATATAGTTTTGAATTGTCCCTTAGTTCTGAGATGTCAGAGTTAAGAAGATCTATCGCATGATCAATATTGCCAATTCTTTTATCTTCTTTTGCTTCCTTAAGAGTGTCATATCTTGCTTCTCCCCTGTATTCTATTAAATATTTCGCGGTAGTTTCCTTAAATTCCACAAGTTCATTTGGCAGTTCCTCTTTAGAATATTCCAGTTCTTTGATTAGCCAAGAAAGATTATCGTTAATTAAGTATAAAGAATACCACGCTCTCTTAGCGCTATGGTCTTCTGATTCTTTATAGTCATTAAGATTAACATAACTCTCATTAATAAAATCCTCAATATTCTGTGATTTCTCAAAAATCTTAGAACCAATTGGCTTCCTCAGGGTATTCTCATCAAGAGAATTATACAATTTATCAACTTCCTTTACATATTCTTCTAAATCTTTCATATCTATTTAGGAAAGATACTCCTTTTATAAGGATTTCGTTTGGTTTTTTCTTAAAATAGTATAGAAAATGACCGAATCTTTCAATCTTCCTTATCTATGACCTCTGCTTCAACATCATATATCTTTTGGCTATCTCTTTTGTCTTCTCCTCTTTTCTTTCCTCTTTTATTATTTTCCTTTGTAGTTTTCTCGATTTTCCTCTTTTGCCTTGAAATCATAGTTCTGATTCTGATATAAGAAATGAGAGCAATAATAGCCCCTACAATAAATATAATTAAAAGCAGGATTACTTCTATCACAAATTTAAGAATTCGTAAAATCCACAAGCCAAGCCATTTAAGGAAGTCTATAATTCCGTTGAGCAATCTCATTATTCTAAAAAGAATGATTTCATCTTATTTAACACTTGCTCTTCCAGCCAGAAAAATCTTGTTGCATTCATCAAGATAAGCCTGAGCAATCTCTTCATTATGTATGATTAAGACATTTTCATCGTTTTTTTCATAGCCATTCTTAGAAGGGTTTGCCGAACCAGTAATTACGCTTTTGTTATCAATAACAAAAAATTTATTATGCATATTTGCCTTATTGCTATCAAGTCTTAATAAAATGTTCCCCTGCTCTTCTAGAACTGATACCTTGCTCCCAAGAATATTAACATTTCTGCTTTCTATAGTTCCATATACATTAATTCCAGAAGAAGAAAGCTCAATCAATTCATCGCTTAAGGCCTCATCTGTTAAGGCAAAAGCGGCTATACAGATATTCTGCTCTGCATTATTCAGTGTATCTAAAACCTCTTTCCGACAATTATCTTCTGGGCAAAAGTAGAATTCAATTATCTCTTTACCATCAACAATGATTTTATTGAATTCATTGATTTCCTTTAATCCTGAATTAGAGTTTTCACCTTTTAATATCTCATTAAATTCATCAAAATAAGCCTCTGCGAGACAACCCGAGTTAATTATTAAAACATTGTTATTATTCTTAAAGAAACCATTTTCTGTAGGGTTCAGCGAGCCAGTCAATACTGTTTCATTATCAAATATACAAAATTTGTTATGCATTAATCCACTTCCATAAATACATTCTGAGTTGTACTCATTAATACAATTGTCTTCATCTATTAGAAGACTTAAATCAGTTGATTCTTCAATCACTTTATAAATTTCATAATCTAAGTCATAAAAAGCACAATAGACTTCATCTGAAGACGAGAAAAGTTGAATTACCCTGTTATAGCAGTCATCTGAAGGGCAGAATAAAATTTCCATAGAAAGATTTTCTTCAATGCAGGCATCAGTTAGATAAAAAAATCCAGTAATTCCTTCCTCTCCAAAAAAGGTACAGAGAATAAGAATAACTATTATTGAAACAACTATGAATCTTTTTCTCATCATAGTTGTTTTTAAATCATTGCTGCTTTAAGAAGATTTTTAATGTTTATTCGTGATTTTTACTTCTTCAAAGAATAATTTATTATATAACTTATGTATCTTCTTTTTCATTGCCGAGGTCGCATACACAAACTTCCCTTCGGTCGTTTGGTCGCGACCTCTAGATAAACAGAAGATATTAATATTCACAACATTTTGTTTTGTTCAGTTAAATATTGTCTGGGTCGCATACACAAACTTCCCTTCGGTCGTTTGGTCGCGACCTCTAGATAAGCAAAACTCATAAATATCTATGTTGTTTCGATTAGAATTGCTTGAAACTGCCGAGGTCGCATAACTTGGTATTGCGCAGGCCTGGAGAGCCTGTCCCTTTTGGGATTCTGGGTTCAAATCCCAGCCTCGGCGTTTAATTTTTTATTATCTCCTTAAACAAATCTTCTTTGAGTTTTGAGTAACAAAAATCTGCAACAGGTTCAAGATTAACTATGTCTGCTCTATTGTATTCTATCAATTTCTCCAAATAATTCTTATTCCTTGTAGAATAAAACATCTCCCAAAGATAAACAGCATCTCCTCCTCTAACCTCTTTGATTTTATTATCTCTCTGTATATTAAGCATCTTTTCAATATTCTTCAATCCTCCTTTTAATCCTAATCTATTGCAAGCAAAACGAAGATCAATGTGAGGCACTCGTGGAAAAACATCTCCAAATTTTCTCTTTATAAGAGGTAAATCAAAGCATGAGCCATTGAATGTTATAATAATTTTGAAATCCTTTAAAGCTTCTTTCAAATTATGCCTATCAAGATTATAGCCCTTGACAAAACTGATTGATTGTTCTCCATCGTATAATCCAATTACAGTGATGTCTCCATAATATACAGAGGTTTCAATATCGAGATAAACAGCCTCATTCTTAAAGGTTTTAAACAACCTCCATGACTCAGAGCTTGGAAAATTGAAGAAAAAGAAAGAAGCGTCTCTCTCTTCCAAGGCTAAACTAGAATGTTCCAGTTCAATATCATGTTCCATTTTTCTCTCTTTTGAGATTCCTTTTATCTCTTTTGCATCTATAAAATCTCTCCAATTAATAATTCCTCTTCTCCAAAGATTAGCCTCCTTCTGTCTCCCGAATCCTTTTAAATGAATGAAGCTTGAATCAATCATCTTGCTTAGAAAGTAGCAATCTTTTTATAGTTTTACTACCCTATTTGTCCAATGGTTGAAAAAAATAAGCTAATATCTCAATATGATAAGTTTGAAAAGGTAAATGACATCTTTGTTGTTAAGTATAAAAAGCCAATATCTAAATACGCTAGTGGCTATATGTTTGAGCTTCGTGTTGGCGATTCTTCAAAAGAGATTAATCTAAAGTATTGGGGTCCAGATAATCAGGAGGCCGTAGAAAAGCTCTATGATTCAATAAAGCCAAACTCTGTTGTTCTCGTTGAAGGAATAATAAAGGATTATAAAGGCAAGTTAGAATTGAATGCTTCATCAATAAATGTATTGAAAGAAGGAGAATATCCAGCTGATGCCTTTCTAAGAAAAAGCGATGAGGATATTGAAGCAATGTTGAAAGAGCTTAATACCTTCATTTCAAAAATAGAGAATCCACAATTAAAAAAACTAATTTATTCTTTCTTTTCAGATAAGGAATTCTTAGAGCAGTTTAAGAATCATCCGGCTTCAATTTATAAGCATCAGGGATATTTAGGCGGGTTGCTTGAGCATACTTTGCATGTAATTAAAATCTGTGATTTAATGAGCACAATTTATCCAAAGCTTAACAGAGATTTGCTTATCACTGGTGCTGTTTTACACGATATCGGTAAGCTGAGAGAGTTAGATTATACAAATAATGTATTTGCTACTGAAGAAGGAAGATTAATAGGACATCTCATACAAGGTTTTCAAATGATTTCAGAAAAGATGAATCAATTAGCAATAGATGAAACCATTAAGAATAAGGTACTTCATATGATTTTAGCTCATCATGGGAAGAAGGAGTATGGTTCTCCAAAAGAACCGATGTTCCCGGAAGCTCTATGCCTCTATCTTGCAGATGAGATGGACGCAAAATTGTTTTCTATGATTGAGTTCAAGGATAAG